>CBDUZM010000285.1:0-4902 GCA_965371685.1 uncultured Spirochaetaceae bacterium
ACAGGTCTGGAAGCAAAACTCCGTCAATCCCAGAAGCTGGAGGCCATTGGAAGACTGGCAGGGGGAATAGCTCATGATTTCAATAATCTACTGACTATTATTCTTGGTTATTCTGATCTTATAATACAGAGAGGAAGATTGAGTAAAGATATAAAAACTAATATTCAGGAAATAAGAAAATCGGCACTCAGGGCGACAACATTTATCCAGCAGCTTCTCGCTTTTAGTCGTAAGCAAATACTTCAACCAAAGGTGATCAATCTTAACGATCTGTTTAACAATCTTGAAAAAATGCTCAAGAGGCTTATAAGTGAGGATATTACATTGATAATGAAATATGATATCGAGCTTGGATTTGTAGAAGCGGATCCGAGTCAAATTGAGCAGGTTGTTATGAACCTGGCAATCAATGCTCGAGACGCTATGCCCAAAGGCGGAAGACTTACAATAGAGATAAAAAATGAGTACCTGGATGAGTGCTGCAATAAACAGAATGCAGTGCTGAAATCCGGAAATTATATTCTTCTTACAGTGAGTGACACCGGACACGGGATGGATCAGCAAACAAGAGAGCATATCTTTGAGCCCTTCTTTACCACGAAAGGTCGAGATAAGGGAACGGGATTGGGGTTGTCAACTGTATACGGTGTTATCAAACAGAGCGGTGGCTATATTTGGGTCTACTCGGAATTAGGTCACGGTACGACATTTAAAATTTACCTTCCACGCATCTGTAAGCCGGCTGCGGAAAAACAAGAAACCTTCGTTCCGACCGAATCCCTGGAAGGGGGGGAATCGATCCTTGTGGTTGAAGACGAAGAGGCACTGCGCCATATTACCTGTAAAATTCTTAAGAGTTTCGGCTATAATGTCCACGAGGCTTCAAACGGTATTGAAGCCTTGAGACTCGTCAGCGATTCGAATGGAAAAGCAATTAAATTGTTAATTACCGATGTCATCATGCCCGAAATGAGCGGACGGGAACTGGTGGAGAAGTTTCTGTCGAGGTATCCTGAGGTAAAAGTTTTATTCATCTCCGGATATACTGAAGATGCTATTATTCAGTATGGACTATCGGTAGAGGAAGTCGCGTTTCTCCAGAAACCCTTCTCGGCTTATTCTCTAGGGCACAAAGCCCGCGAGGTCTTGGAAAAATAGTCTTTGTGAAGCTCAGTTGGCAATCATTCAATTTCTTCAATGGAAAGCTTGCTTTATTATATGGCATGAAAGTTGTACGTTATAATTTCCCTAACTGTTTGCGATTCGAGTGATGAGGTGAAAATAAGATGAATACAGATCATAATTCGGCGATTGCTGTGATTATAGTGGATGATGAAGATCCCGTTCTTCTAAGCCTGAGCAGTGTTTTAAAATCTGTCGGAATAAACAACATTATTTGCTTGAATGACAGCAGGGTTGCGCTCGAAACCGTGTCAAAGCAGGAATCCAGTGTGCTTCTGCTCGATTTAACAATGCCGTACCTCTCAGGAGAAGATCTGCTTCCACAAATTCGCAAGGGCTATCCGGACCTGCCAATAATAATAGTAACTGGAAACACTGAGGTTAACACCGCCGTGGAATGTATGAAAGCGGGGGCTTTTGACTATCTGGTAAAGCCTGTGGAAAGCAGCAAGCTTATTGCTACAGTAAAAAGGGCGATTGAGATACAAGAGCTAAAGCGGGAAAATGAGACTCTTAAGAGACATCTCTTCTCTAACGAGTTGGAAAATCCTGAAGCTTTTTCAGATATCATCACAAACAACAAAAAAATGCAATCATTGCTGCTCTATATCGAAGCGATTGCAGGAACGGCTCAGACAGTGTTAATCACAGGAGAGACAGGTGTTGGCAAAGAACTGATTGCGCAATCTATTCATACGTTGAGCGGACTGGAAGGTAATCTCATTGCCGTCGATGTGGCAGGATTCGATGATAACATGTTTGCCGACACCCTTTTTGGCCATAAAAAGGGCGCTTTCACGGGGGCCGATCAACCCCGAAAGGGGATTATAGAATCTTCCAGCAACGGGACTCTCTTTTTAGATGAAATAGGGGATTTAAATCATACTTCACAACTGAAACTCCTTCGTCTTCTGGAAAACCATGAGTATTTTCCTCTCGGATCGGATATACCTAAAAGATCGGCGGCCCGGATTGTCGTCGCTACTAATAAGGATCTGAATAAAGCAATCGATTCCGGGACTTTTCGCAGGGACCTCTATTATAGATTACGCACCCATCATGTTCACCTTCCTCCTCTAAGAGATCGTATTGAGGATCTGCCTTTTTTGATAGAACATTTTCTCGAGGAGATATCGAAGGAGATTGGTATGAAGAAACCGACTGCTCCACCGGAATTATTTATACTTCTCCAGAACTATAATTTCCCGGGAAATATCAGAGAGCTGAAATCGATGATTTACGATGGCGTGAGCCGCTTGAGGCATCCTGCCTACCAAAGCACAGATAGAAAGCCACATAAGTCAGGCTTTTTATCCCTGAACTCATTTAAAAAAATCATAGGCGATAAACACTCATCACCTTCAGATAAGATATTGAGTGAGGCGCTTGTTTCATTTTCAAATAGACTTCCTACGATAAAGCAGGCAATTGAGCTGCTCATTGCCGAGGCGCTAGAGCGTTCAAAAGGCCGACAAACGATTGCTGCACAGATGTTGGGTATTACCCAGCAGGCTTTAAGTAAACGTCTAAAGCGAAGTAAAGAATAGAGGATATACCTTCACTCTGCATTAGGTTGCGCCCACGAAGCCTATTCTTTTTTATCAACAAAATTGCCATAATGTTTCTTAATGCACTCAGGGCAAAAGCTGTGAGAAAATACAACCCCGGAGTGTTTTTTCATATACTCTTCAATAGGGATCCATTCATTGTCAATTCGTATCTTTTTACAAAATGAGCAAACGGCTAAAAATCCTTCCAAATATTTAATCCGTTTTATGAATCTTCTGGATAGGAGTATAATAGGGATTGATAAAGCAAGCACAACAGCAGTTTCCCAAACACATTCAACCAGGTTTATAGGGGTTGCCTTGCCTTTGAATAAAAGATTTGGAATATCAAATATTTCATCCACCCATAATAAAAGTATTACAAAGGCAAATCCGATTATTTCACTTATAATGATTTTTGTTACTATCGGTTTCTTACTCATATTAAAAGAAAAATGATAATCCCAAAGCGGAAAAGATACAATAGGTAGGAGAATAAATACGAATATAAAACCGTTACAAGGTTTGTCTTTTCTACAATTTTAATTGTAAAATGATAGTTTCGTCCACCCGGATCAGTCGGCCTTATCCGGTGTTAATGTTTTACACTATAAGGAATTATAGATAAAGCCTCTATTTACGGCATGGATTTTGCAGGACTTATATACAAGCGATTTGTTTTTCTATAAATAAGGAACTCGCTTTCTAAAAAAAAAGCTGTTGAAAAGCTCCCCCGGTAAGGGTTCGAAATTAATAGTGTCAATACCATTAAAATGGCAGGGCAGCATATAAATGACGCCTGGAATGTACGGATTTAAAGAAGCCGGAAGAATAAGAAAATTTGTCTTGGGAGAAGAAATTGCCAAAAGTTCTCGCCATCGATGACAATCAGGGCAATCTGGTTGTTATATCGGCTTTGCTTGAAAAAACGATTCCGGATTGCCGTATCGTTTGTGCCCGATCAGGGGCCGAAGGTTTAAAAAAGGCAGCGGAAGAATTACCCGATGTTATTATCCTGGACGTTAGAATGCCTGAAATGGATGGTTTTGAAACCTGCAGTAATCTGCATACAAACGATAGGACAAAACACATTCCGATTATTATACTTACCGACGTCAATACGGACAGCCGGAGCCTGGCTAAAGGGCTGGAGCTTGGCGCGATTTGTTTTTTGCGCAAACCCATTGACGAAACGGAGCTCGCTGCACATGTGAAGATGGCACTCAGGCTAAGGAAAGCTGAGGATCTGCTCCAGGCAGAAAGGAGTATTTTGGAAGACAAGTTTGGAGAGCAGACGGCAGAGCTTGGGAAAGTTCATATACGCTATCAGGAGCTCTTTGACCATATTTATTCTGGAGTAGCGGTATTCGAGGTCAGGAAAAACGGTAGACTAATCATTCTAAGGGATGCAAACAAAGCTTCGGCACGTATCGATAATATGGAAATAGAAAAACTCATCGGCAGAAGTATTGTTGAAGCTTTTCCGTTGGCCAGAGAATCCGGGTTGATCGACGCGATGTTAAGGGTTTGGCATACCGGCGTCCCTGAGCATTGTCCGGTTTCCTTCTATCATGATAATACTCTGATTGGCTGGAGGGAAAACTATATCTATAAGATGCCTTCCGACGAAATAGTGCTCGTTTATGAAGATATAACTAAACGGATGCTTGCAGAGAAAAAACTGGAAGCGAGTGAGGAGAAATTCCGACTTTTGTCGGAGCAGTCTCTGTTGGGAATTGTCATTTTTCAAGATAGGCTGATAACATACACGAATCAGGCACTTGCCGGTATCCTGGGGATCCCTATTGAAGAGATACTGGGCTGGGGAAAGGATGAATATATCAAAGCAGTCCATCCGGACGACAGGCCGATGTTTCTGGAAAACCTTCATGGGAAGGAGGATATAAGTCAATTTCAGTGCCGGTTGGTGAACAAGACCAGAAAGTTGAGATGGATCGAAATATACTCCCGGCCCATCGTGTATGAGGGAATGGCTGCCAGGATGGCCATATGGATTGACATAACGGAGAAGAAGGAGTCTGAGAGAAGGGCGAAGGAGCAGCAGCAGCAGCTTATACAGGCCGATAAGCTTACCTCTTTGGGGATTTTGGTAGCCGGGGTGGCTCATGAGATAAACAATCCCAATCATGCCATTCTCTCCAACTCGATTCTT
>CBDUZM010000286.1:0-4882 GCA_965371685.1 uncultured Spirochaetaceae bacterium
TGCTCTCCACCGTGAGGTCTCCCGCTTTCAGAACGAGCATATCCTTCTTCTCGCTGTTGACGAAAATCAGTTCCCCCGACATGTGAAAAACCGTGTTCTTGTCGATTTTTACCTCTGATTCGGCCACTTGTTTAAGGGTGAATGCATCGAATTTACCCAGTCGGAAATCGGTGCTATCCTTGAAAATTATGGCGTATATATAGTTACTCCGCTTCTCAATGAAGCTAAGATGAAAGATATCGTCGCTGCCGTATACAAGGGGTTCCAGGCTGTCCAGATCCAACAGGGTGAGATAGTGAGCCTCCATACCTTCTCCCTGGGTGAGTACCAGGACTCCCCTGTCTGCGATCACTTCGTACTTGTGACCCGCTATATGGGGTTTTTCGGGAGCTTTTGTAATATATTCCCCGGTAAGAGCATTTAAAATGTATAGATCGTTGGCATAATGGCCGCCCGTCAGATACTGCATAACCTTGAGGTAGTAAAGCTTTCCTCCGGTGATAGGTTCCCGCCCGGGAATGCTCTTCAGTGCCTCTTCTTTTGCGGCCAGTTCCTCGGCCACCTTGTTGGGGTCCTTTTTAATCTCCTCTTTGATTTCCTCGACTCTCTCGTCCTTCGCTATGCTCTCCTTGTCCCGTTGGATCTCTGCTTTCTTTTCTTCTACAGCTTTTTCCGCCAGGGCTATCTCTTCCTTTTCCTCTTCCACATCTTTTTCCTGTTCTTCAATTTCCTGCTGCTTATCGGCTTGATCTTCCCTGGCTGCTGCGATCGTTTCTTCCTTCTCCTCGATTTCAGCCTCCTTGCGAAGCTTCTCATCCTTTTCCTCTATCTTGGCTGCTTCCTCTTTTTGTGCCGCAAGCTCCTTTTCTTCTTTCTCGATTTTCTTTTCCAGGTCGGCTATCTCAGCTTCGGTCTTGGCTAATTGATCTTCCTTGAGAGCAACACTTTCTTTGGTTTCTTCCAGTTCTTTTTCCGATGTTGCCACTTCCCGTTCTTTGATATCCACAATTCCCTTTCGCTCTTCGAGTGCTTTATCCGGCTGACTCCGGAGTGCTTCGGTTATGCGGGCGTCGGTCAGCAACGAGGTATCGAGAGACCGTATATCCTGCCTTTCCGCTTTATCTGTCAGGGGAACGAGGATGTCGGAAGCACCTGCCCAATCCTTGTAATTAAGAGAAAGACCTACCGTCTGCGGATAGACGATGTCTGCCACGATGCCCTGATACTTTTCCTGTATATAGCCCATGTCGCCGCGATAGACAGCGTTGTATATGGTTACGAAAAAGGCGAGAAGGTCGGAGTCGGAGCGGGAGAAGGCATAATAATCCTCGAGGAAGCCGCTCAGAATCAAACGCAGGCTGTTTATATGGTTCACCAGGGCGTTATTTTCCAGGGTAATGATATCCGCTCCGAGCATGTCTTTCTCGGATTCATCGTACAAATGGAGAGCCGAATATTTATCCGCCCACTGCCCTTTCGCTTTACCCGACCGGAGCTGGCTTGACATGAACTCCCCGATACGCCGAATCGTTTCTTCGGAATAGGTTGCCGGCTGGCTGCCTTCGTAATTGATAAATATTATCCCATCCTCTACCTTGAGCTCATCGACATCGGGCCCAATGGCGTAGGCAGCAATGGACAGAATACAAATAGATATACAGATAATCAGTTTTTTCAAAGCACACCTCCATCACTTTTTCGTAAGGGCGGTCTCTAATAAAAAGCATAGGTTATAAGTATCCCTCCGTCAAGACAAAGAAAAGACGCGGCTGCGCTTTTATATACAGCTAATTCACGGTATACTCACTCTTTCGACTACAGAAAAACCAACGCAGGAGATTTATCACATGAAGCAGTTTCTAATCACACCGGCAGCAGGAAAGCGTTTAATCGGCAAGGCGCTGGCTGCTCATTCCGCCGTACGTAGTGCACTTGATTCCGGTACTGTGGTAGTAATAGCTGGAACGACCAACGGCTATGTGGCTGAGGAGATACTCCTGACAATCGGCGCCCCTGAGGACTTCACACGTCGGCGTTTTTTTCGAGGAATTACGCTGCCGCCTTCTTACTCCATGACAGGCGCCGGGCGGATTCCAGACGAGAACGGATTCCCCGGTGATCTGGTCATCGTTAATGGAGTTTGGCAGAAGGACAAGACGATCTTTGACGTGGTGGATGACCTGAAAGAAGGTGACGTCATCTTGAAAGGCGCAAACGCACTTGATCTGCCTCGAAAGCGGGCGGCAATACTCATTGGTCATCCAAAAGCAGGAACCATTGGTGTGGCGCTGCAAGCTGTAACCGGACGTCGCGTTCGACTCATTCTGCCTGTGGGACTTGAAAAACGTGTTACAGGCGATCTAGATATGCTGGCAGAAAAATTGAACACCCCGGGCACACATGGCGCACGCCTGTTGCCTGTCCCGGGGCAGGTATTCACCGAGATCGACGCTGTCGCTCTGCTGACAGGAGCTTCAGCAGAACTATTTGCAGGCGGAGGCGTATCCGGAGCTGAAGGGAGCGTATGGCTCGCTGTCAGTGGAGACAAAAAACAGTTGGAATCGGTCGAGAAACTTCTCAAGTATGTTTTAGAGGAACCGCCGTTTACGCTTTGATAGGTAAGATGATGTCCAGGCGTTGGCTTAGTTGAATCGTCACGATTGAGGAGGTAAACGATGTTTGAGCTGCCTGAATTTGAGACTCTGCCCGGGCAAATAAACGACACATTAAAAGGTAAGAGAATACGAAGAGGAAGTTTAGGGAACAGCCCGCATAAGTTTGTCTGCTTGGTGAATGCGGGAGCACTATAGAGAAAATGCAGTATTTGGGCGGAACTTGCTATTTCTGCCCAAACTGTCAAAAACAAAGGATTTAATGAAAAAGCTGTTAATATTGTTCGTTTCAGCTCTTGTCTGCCCAATGCTTGTCCTGGCTGATGGGAAGCAGGAGAAATATATCACTCGCGATAGTATGGAAGCCTTTAAAGCACTTGAATCCAGGCAGCCCGGTAAAGAATGGATTGGAAGACAAAGCGGAGCAGAATTGGCATGGGGGGAAAGCTACAGGTTGATGGCATACATATCCATGTACGAAGCTTCAGGCGACGTAGTATATCTTGAAAGAGCGGTGGGGCGTTTCGACGAGATTATCAAGATCAGAGACGATAAAAAAGGGGTCAAAGATGAAATAAGAGGAAGAATTCTCCCGGCCTGGTGCTCAACGAAATACACGGGAGGAAAAGAGTACGCATGGATTGTGCACGCAGGTATGATCACTTATCCGATTGCTCGTTTTGCCTACCTGATACTGAGAGACTCGGAGCTTAAGGAGCATTATGGGGAAAAGGCCAGAGGACAAGAACAAAAATGAAGGATGGTACTATGGTGATTATCCGGAGAAAGACCTACCTCTCAACCAGCAGAATGCACTGGGACGGACCCTGGCAACCCTCTGGCTTGCTACGGGAAAAGAGCAATACAGAGCAAGAGCAGAGAAATTGGCTAACTTCTTCAAAAATTGTCTCAGACGGGTAGATAATAGGTACGTATGGTCCTACTGGCCGAATGGCGGAAGTGCGGAAGATATCTCACACGCGGCGATCTTAGCTATTCGCCCCAGATGGGACGTTGGGGGCATTTGGGTTTTATTGACCGAGAGATACGAAGTATTCTTCACGGTTATTTTAAGCTGAATTGGAAAAAGAATACGGCAACCGGGATGACCAGCGCAGCTTACCTTGTTGAAACACAGGCACGTTTCAGGATTGACGATGTACTCAGGAAACATTAAGTAAACATTATAACAGCGGAATATTATACAGAGTGGATGCGGAAAACTGCACAGTGTACACTGCCATATCCATTTTCGAGCAAGACTTCACCCGAAACATCCCATTGACAACCTCGATAAAAGCCAAAGGCGGGCATTATACAACGCAATAAGAAACATCGTTAGGAAATCAGTTCGGGAACAGGAATTCTCATTTTTCACCATACTTCTTTCAATACCCAACGAAATACCTCGTCTAGCTTTTCTGTATCGGTGTTGTTATTCTTTCCATTAAAGCTCGTATTTCTAAGCCTCTCCAACTCTGCCTCAATAAATGCACTGAGAACATGTATTCTCGGTTCTCTATCAAGTTCCTGGCCTTCTCTCTTACGCCTTAATAATTCGTCAATCGCACGCTTTAACTCATTATCCTCTACAAACTGGCTAATAAGTTTCTCAAACTCCATCGGTACAACACCATAACCTGCTTCTATCCACTTACATGCCAATATCGGTCGCAATACATAAAAATATTTCTTGACCCAAACAATTTCGCCTTTGAGATATTCCCTGAAATTACCCTCGGCCATGTGCAGATAATGATACAGACTAGATTTTGGAGAATAAAAATCCGGCAATAATTCCCTGATCTTTTCTACAATATTAAGCCGTTGTTGATATACGACAGGCGAATTGAGCCATTCCAATAAAGGCGGATTGGATTTGCGCAGGAGTTTGAGAGCTTTTCGGATGTCCCATCCACTTATATCTATCAAATTACTGATCTTATGTTCAATTACATCTCGTTTATTATCAATCGAGAGATACCAATTTGAGGGATGAATATATAAAAAGCGCACATCATAGTCACTATCTGAGGAAGGAAAACCCCATGCTCTACTGCCGGATTCACAAGCATAAAAAATACAAATTCCTTCCTCATGCTCAAATTGTAGTAGTCTCGATTTAATCTCTTGTTTTATCTCATTCATTTATCTCTTTAGATTGTACATCTTTTATCCGCCCAACGTTTGAGCTCAGCAGTTTGGCGGCTCTGGCGTTCGCCCACATATCCACAAAGTCTTAGTCGGGGGGGGGGTGGGGGGGGGGGGGG
>CBDUZM010000287.1:0-4881 GCA_965371685.1 uncultured Spirochaetaceae bacterium
AAGTATTAGGGGCGGCGGTACGAAAGCGATGAGCGATCGCATGACAACAAAGTGGAGCAATATTCAACACTGCTATGTATTTAACACTGGAATCCTGACCGGCGGGATCGATCCGTTTTCTCACTACCATGGTCTCTGCGGGCTGATGCACACAGATCTCAAGCTCAACACGGTTCAGACCAGGAAGGCACTACTGAATGCTTAGTACTTCGTTAGCCCGGCCACCGGATCGAGTGGCCAGAGGAGGCCCCTTATGGTTCCCCGCAAAATCTCGCACGCGCAGGAGACTGCGCATTCCTGTGACAGTACGAGTGTTGTCATTCACTTCCCGCCGGAGCCGGAGTATGAGACCATTATGAAGCGCACCGGCAGCTGCTCCTGAAGAGGGTGGGTTCTGATAATTGCTGCGCCGGTAGGTATCGGTTAGTGGACGCACTTTTTCGCGTCCTATCAACGGAGAGCATAGCATGGTAGAAGACCCAATCTGGACTATAAAAACGTTTCAAAGAGATCAGGGGAACTGGTTTTCTGTGGAGAGCAAAACCCTGTACGTAGATTTTATGGAGACGTGGTCGTGGACGATTCGCAACATCCGGTACATGGGGGATGAGATTGCAGGCGAAACTGGAGCGCACGGCAGTGTGGTGCGTGTGGATACGGGCAAAGGGCCGAAGGATTACCATTACATCGGCACGAGCCACGGATTTGAGATGGTCCGGAATTTTTCGATCCTCGTAGATGGAAAGGATCAGGAGTACGCCCTAGGAAAGACCTGTTCCGGAAGGACAGTCGTTGTTTGCAAAGAGTCCAATCTGGGGCCGTTCGATCACCAGATGGAAATAACATTTACGGCCTCCGGGGACTGTCTAATTGAGAAGCACTCCTATAAAGTCATAGAATATCTGAACGAACGTTTCACATACCTTTTCGCGTTTATGCACTGCAACAACAGCGCTCTCGATCAATGGCTGGCTGTGTTGCCCGACGGAAAAGAATTTGAGGGGAAACTGCCCAACCGTGGGGATAGCAGGCTTTTCTTAGAGCGCGATATCAAATCGCTGACTCTATACAGCCGGACGATGACAAAGGGCGTAACCTTTGTCTATCCTCAAGTTTACAAAGGAGCGCGTAAGATTGAAAGTGAGATTTCTCAAGGCACGATGGGGCATTTCGGTAATTGCATCGTAGACAGGAAGAAGGACAATAAACTTTACTTTCGACCTGAAGTGAAGGGAATGGGATATAAAGAGGGTGATGTTTTTGAATACAGCCTCAAGGTGATTCCATTTTCAGCAGAAGCAGCGAGTTGGAAGGCTAAGGGGAAAGAATTGGCCGTTTTCAATAAGTCAAACACAATATTAAGAGAGGGGTTATTAAGATGAGTAAGACTAGGATCGCAGCCTTCGGAGATGCCGTGACGCTGGGCATCTCAGCCAGGCTAGACGTGTTTCACGATTGCTTTCAGTATGGGACGACTACGGCGAACATGGTGCGGGAGAGCCAGACGTGGCGTTCAATTCTGGCGCGCATCATCGGGGACTGGATTGAGGGCGATGTCGAGGTAATCAGCGCCGGGATGGCAGGAGACACTTCACAAAAAGGATTGGCGCGGTTGGAGCAGGACGTGCTTGCGAAATCGCCGGATTACGTGCTGGTGATGTTCGGCGCGGAGGATGCTTTGCAGGGCGTGGAAACGGCGGCTTTTCGTGAGAATCTGGAGAAGATAGTAGAAGGGATCGCGGCGCAGAACGCCCGCCCGGTTCTACTGACGCCCACGCCCATTTCGGAGCGAATGACCGCTGCCGGATGTACGCTTGAAGAACTGCGCCGACGTCAGGAGCGGCTGTCGGATTTGGCTCAGGAGGTACGGAGTATGGCGGAGGAGAAATCGCTTGACTTGATTGACCTCCATCGCTATTTTCTGGAAACCCGGCTGGCTTATGATCATCTCTTTGAGGGTTGGCTTCCGGATGGAGTGGCGCAGTCCGGGATGGCGTCTTTTGTCGCCAGGGAACTGCTGCCCATTTTAGGTGTACGCAATTTCCCCAATCCCATCCTATGCGACTACCGAAAGGTTTATTCAAATATCAGTAATCCTGACTTCAGGCATAATGCCTGGACTAACCTTTCCTACTTCGAAGGTATGTTTTATATAGGCTTTCACACCGGTTCCGCTCATGCAGCTGATGGCGGCGTAGGAGTCATACTTAAATCAGTGGATGGTATTACCTGGGAGAAAGAAGCAGCTTTAGAGGTTGAAAATGTGGAAAAAACATGGCAGCCGGATTTCCTGCAGGTGGGGAATTCTCTTTTTGCCTATACTGTAACTGCTGTCGGCAGGAAAACAGCCCGGCAGCAATGCACAACCTATGGATTCGAGAGGCTGGGCCCGGGTAAATGGAGTAAGCCTTTTAAATGTGCTCCGGGATTCTTCTGGCATCCCAGAAAATGGCGTGATAATTTTTATGTTTCTTCGTGGGATTCTGCAAAAGATCCTCAGTACTACGGTGTAAAGCTCTTTAAAAGTGATAATGGACGAAACTGGGAGGAAATATCAACTATCCTTGACTATAATACAAATGGAAACGAAACCGACCTTTTGGTTGATAATGACAAACTTATAGCTTATTCCCGTGCGGGAATTGGAAGCAATGACGAAACCCAAATATCTACATATATTCCTGAGGAGAACCGATGGGAAACAGTCTCCACCGGAAGAATAATACAGGGGCCTTGTGTTTTCAAAGCACGGGATAGAATAATGATTAGCGGCAGGTACTGCTCCCAGTCGGATGATCGCTTCAGGGAGTTGAGAGAGGACTGGAAGATATTTACAGGACAGGCAGCTTCTACTGAATCTGCCGGAATAGATCCTGCACGCATAGAGGAGTATCACCATGGCCTGCGTACCGGTATCTTTGTGATGGATGGAAACAGGCCGCGTCTTATTATGGAGCTGTTGAGCGCAGGGGACAGCGGTTACCCGGGAGTTGTTCAGTATGGGGATGAATACATAATAAGCGATTATTCCATGCACGAGTATTATCCTTCTTCAATCCAACGCCCCGGAGACTGGGAAACGCCCTGCGATATTTATATTTCGCGAATACGCTTTGACAGGTAAGTCGATTTTCAGGAGGTTTATATATGACGGAAAACGCAGTATGGTCTGTCAGGGCGTTTAAGAAAAACCAGGAGAATTGGTTTTCTGTGGAGAGCAAAATTCTTTATGTCGATTTTATGGAAGGATGGTCATGGACTTTTCGCAATATCAAATATATGAAAGAGGACATAATCATAGGTGAATACGGCGCCAACGGCAGTGTTGTGCGTGTGGATACAGGGCCGGGCCCAAAGGATTACTGCTATCATGGAACCAGCCACGGACTCGAGACAGTAAAAAGCCTTTCAATAGCTGCTGACAGCAGGTCTTATACCTATGAGTCCGGAATGTCCTGTTCGGGGAACGAGGTTATTATTCGCAAAGAATCAAACCTGGGACCCCTTGACCATAAAGCAGAGATCACATTCCCCGTATCAGGAGATCACTTAATAGAGAAACACTCATTTACAGTAGTGGAAGATCTGAATAAAAGGTTCAGTTTCCTTTTTGCTTTTATGCACGAAACTAATAAGGCTCTATATCAATGGTCAGCCATGCTGAATGAAGGCAGGGAGATTGAGGGGAACTTGCAGAACAGAATAAAAGGAAGAATTGGTCTGCAGAGCGATATAAAAAGCATAATTTTTTACGGTCCTGTGGTAAAAAAAGGAGTTGTTTATGTGTATCCCCAGATTTACAAAGGCGCCGGTAAAATCAAGAGCGAGATGAAAAACGGCACTTCAAACCACTTTGGAACTTCAATTGTGGATATGAATATTGGAAACAGCAAACTATACTTCCGGCCTGAAGTAAAGAATATGGGATACAAGGTCGGAGATATATTTGAATACGGTATTAAGGTAATTCCATTTTCCGCAGAACCGGATGAATGGAAAAATATAGGAAAAAAAAGGAGCTCAGAACATGGGTAAAATAAAAATTATTGTTTTTGGTGATTCTGTTACAGCAGGTACATCGGCTAAACTCGATCTTTTTCTTGACTGTTTCAGGCACAAAACAACAGAAGTGAATTTAGTGCGGGAGTCACAAACCTGGCATTCGATTCTTGAACGAATACTCAAAGATTGGGTTGCAGATGATGTGGAAGTGGTTAATGCCGGGGCGGCGGGAGACACTACAGCGAAAGGCCTGTCCCGGCTGGAGAAGGATGTAATTTCACACTCCCCGGATTATGTGCTTATTATGTTTGGAACAGAGGATGTGCTTACCGGCGCTGAGACTAAAATGTTCCCGGAAATACTGCAGAAAATCGTTGATGGAATAGCGGCAGAGAACATCCGTCCGGTTTTAATGACACCCACCCCGATTTCGGAGAGGTTTACTGTAAAAGGCTGTTCCATCTGCGAACTGCGTAATCACCAGGAAAAATTGCTGCAAGCAGTACAATCCATACGAAGCCTGGCCGAAGAAAAATCCCTGCCGTTGATTGATCTGCATCACTATTTCCTGCAAAATCGTCTGGCATACGACCATCTTTTTGAGGGCTGGCTTCCAGATGGTGTTGCCCAGTCTGCAATGGCGTCCTTCATAGCCGGCGAACTGCTGCCGTTGTTTGGTGTTAAGGATTTCCCTGACCCGGTTCTTTGTGACTATCGCAAGGTATATTCAGACGCTGATAATAAGCTTACAAAGCACAATGGATTTACCGATCTTGCATATTTTAATGGTGAGTTTTTTATAGCATTCAGGACAGGCGCCATCCATGGATTCCGCGGATTATTGGGCGGCAAGACCCTGGTGCTGAGATCAAAAGACGG
>CBDUZM010000288.1:0-4869 GCA_965371685.1 uncultured Spirochaetaceae bacterium
TCATATCCGAAAATCTTGTTAAAAAAACAAGATTTTCGGATATGATATTATATAGAGCTGTCCATATTCTATTCCATTCCTGCCGGAAATTTCTCTTCTTTGCTTGATTTTCTGTCCATCTTGTGATAAAAATATTACTATCAATTATACCGTAAAACACCAATCCTGGTAGTTTCAATGCGTTGGCGGTTAAACGATGAAACTTTTTAAGATTAAATCCATATCGATAATTACGGCTGTTCTACTTCTATTAACAATCCGGATATATGCATAAAACAATGATATAAAATCCGAAAGAGAAAAATTTCTTCTCAGCGCTGGCTGCGGAGTAAGCTTCGGTAATGTAGAGCTTTATGACGGAGAAAACAGTTTTAAAGGCGGAGAAATTGGATACTCTCTAAACATGAAGCTTGGCTGGTATTTAAGTAATAGATTTTCCCTTTTTCTATCTATTAAATCCCTTTCTCAGATGGATGACACTTTTCTTTCCATAATCCCTGACCTGTGTATTATTGCTTCTCCGGGCTTAAGCTTTTATCTGAATAAAAGCTATCCTTCATTTTTTATTTCATCGGGCCTGGGCATACCGGCAGATGGGTTGGCAATAAATGCCAAAGGTATTATTGGCGGATTTATAGGATCAGGCTACGAATTTTCAAGCTTGTTTTACACAGAAATCGATGCATTACTGGGCATATATGACTCAGGCCATACTTTTGCAATTATTGTTACATTGAATATTAATCTATTCTGATATTCTGGTTAAGTTGTGACTGTTTATTCCGGGAATTATCATACCATTGGAATTTATCATTACTCACGGTAATATATGGAATAACGGGGACCTTTAGGATTTATCTCAGCAACGCCTGACTGAACTTCCAATGTTTTTCCGTCTGCGCTTATCCTGTCAAGAGTTTCCCAGGACATTCCTCCGAGTAATTTAACAATACTCTTACCGCATAGCCTTCCCTGAGAATCAGCCCACTGCTCTTTATAGGTTACAGTTCCTTCGTATTTATTGCCGGAACCGTCTGTACTATCGTAAACAACATATGAAATTGTTCCATCGGAATTGGCTGTATAGACAAGTTTAGCGGATCTCTTATCTCCATTATATTCTTTATTTATCCATGTGCCGATAATAGCCTGGCTGCTATCTACAGAAACAGATGCCTTCTTTCCTTCTATTTCCGATTGGGATTCCTCTGTGTCTTTACCCCCCTTAAAAGCGCCTCCAATGACATTATCTATTACAGAAGAACACGCCCCCATCAAGACAAGAACCAAAAACATAATGAATATTTTCCATGAAAATGTGTAAACTTTCATAATCTTTCCTCGCTTATTTAGCTTTTTAAAACAATCATGCACAGGAACAGGCGACATATCATATCCGAAAATCTGTTCGGGTGCATTCGTTTTTTTTAACCTATAATAATTTCTCGGCGCCAGAAAATACTTCCTCAACCTTTACTACTGCTGCAGCATGCCCCGTAAGCTTCTCCGGATTCCATTTCTTCATATCTTCAAATATCTCTCCATCTTTATGATATTCGAGTGATCCTTTTACCTGGAATGCCTTGCCGGATTTCGTCATAAAAAGAAGCGATCCTTTACTGCCATCAAGTATATTCTTGCGTGTTTTGTCAAAAAAATTGTCTGCAATAACAAGTTTCTCTTCGTTATACTTACTGACACAAGTAGCATAAATGATATTTGGGACACCCTTTTTGCTTACTGTAGCAAATATTACAGGACCTTCGCGATCTTCCCATGCCTTGCTGACTGCATCTGGTAATTTAGCCATGTTTACTCCTATTCCTAAAATAGGAATACCATATACGATAATACAGTATATTACAACAGCGGCTGTTATTTCTTTTCAGACGGCTGGTGAATTCTTTAGGGTCAATTCATCTTGCTGGACGTTTTCTCATTTTTTTCCCTTCCCGCCGGAAATTGCTCTTTATTGCTTGATTCTCAGACCGGAATTTGATATAAGTTTTTTATCAATTGATCAGGGACCGGGCGTCTTTTGTCTATACAGGAAGTGAGTTATAATAGCAGCAAGATAAAATTGCAGCTTATGACGACAGAGAGGAGGTTTGAAAGTGTCTGAATCCATTAAGAAAAGCATCATGTACTTCGCCGCCAAAGGCCGCAAGAACACTGAAACGCTCATGAAGGTTGCAGCCGAAAGGTTGAAGGAGGGTGACATCGAAGCGGTGATCGTGGCTACCACGTCCGGAGGAACAGCCCTCAAGGCAGCAGAAATACTCCCGAAGGGGACCCGGATCATCGGCGCCAATTTCCAGGCTGCCTATTGGAACCAGCACCCCAAGCCCGATGCAGACACCCGGAGAAAAGCGGAGGCGCTGGGTGTGACCTTCATGCCGGAAGAACCCACCGCCAAATACCTGAAGGATATCTCGAAATCAGTACCGGACACCCTCAGGCGGATGGGTCAGGGGATGAAGGTAGCCGTGGAAGTGGCAATGCAGGCGGTGGAAGTGGGCCTCGTTTCCGCGGGCGCCAAGGTGATAGGTATCGGCGGCACCAGCAAGGGCGCCGATGTAGCCATCGTCGTCAAAGCCGCGGGATCCAGTGATTTCTCCAGCCTGTGGGTCAGCGAGATCCTGGCGAAACCGCTGTAAGCCGGTTCGCCGATCCCTCTATCTCCAACTCCGCACACACAATCCGAACGAGCCATGGTGATGATCCCGAAGCACCG
Organism: uncultured Spirochaetaceae bacterium; assembly: GCA_965371685.1. Lineage (GTDB taxonomy): Bacteria > Spirochaetota > Spirochaetia > SZUA-6 > CAZLRN01 > CBDUZM01. Next base: position 2,735 of record CBDUZM010000288.1, read on the forward strand.
CGTATCTCTCGGCGCCTGAACCAAACCTTTCATGCCTGATCGACCATATCTTATTCCATTCCTGGCGGGACTTCTCTTTTTTGCTTGATTTTCAGACCAATATTCGATATAAGCTTTTCTATCAATCGGAATACCTTCGGATGAAAAAGCAAAATCAGCTTCAGATGATATGGCGGGAGGAACTACAAGACCGACCTGCAATCGTGTCTCTGCCGAAGGGCTATGAGATTCGGACCCTCCGGCCAGGAGATGAGGCTGGGCACATCGCGGTGATGAGGGAAGCGGGTTTCGACGACTGGAATGAAGAGAAGCTCAATTCCTGGCGGGACTTCGCGCTTCCGGACGGTATCTTCGTAGTTGAATACATATCGGCCAAAAAAATAGTGGCAACCGCAATGGCCACTCACCAGCCCGGTAAACTGCAGATGTCCGTAGGAGAGATCGGGTGGGTGGCGGCAAGCCCCGATCACGCAGGACAGGGGTTGGGTATGGCTGTATGCGCAGCTGCTCTGAGCATGTTTGCACAGGCAGGATATCGGCGTATCTACCTCAAGACCGACGACCGGCGGCTTCCCGCGATTAAAACGTACATCAAGTTGGGATTCTGTCCATATCTGTACGCAGACGGTATGCAGGAGAGGTGGCTTTCGGTTTTCGAAAAGCTGCAGATGCTGCCCACTCCCGGGAACTGGGAGAAAGCATAAAAGTCCGCACCACGGTCGATGCAGGCTCTTGCTTGAGATTCGCTCCTAACTTGCCTACCTCACGAGCAGCCAGATACCGCAACCGAGTGCAGCGGCGGCGATTACATAAAAGAAAATCACCGTGCCTTTGTCACCGAGCAACTTGATAAAAAATTTGATCTTGCCCATTTCCCATATGGACTTCGGCTTCTTGATCGCCAGCACGACAACCACAATCGAGTAAAGAATGAGAAATAATCCCAACAATGCCCAACCGTTCATACAAAAACTCCTATTTTCTAAATTTTTAGTGTAATCCGTGCCTGATTCTCTTGTTCAGCAACAGAAAAACCAATGCTGTTATCGCAACTATGAATCCGGTGTTTCTGAGTATCAATCCCCATGTCGCCTCGTTCAGTATTATAGCATCCATCGCATTGTAGGCCCAGTAAAAAGGCGACCAGTAGAGTACGAAATGCCACCTGTCCGGGAGAAAGATACCACCGAATATAGAGCCGAAAACGGGTATGAATATGGTCTTCATACTTGCAACGGCGCTTATCGGCTCGGTATTGACCACGCCGATGCTGAATCCGACAATCAGGCCGATAAAGGCGATGCTGATAAACGACAGGGCAATCATGCCGTAGTTGATGTGTTCGAATCCCAGTATCCAGATAGTGCCGAAGGCGCCGATAATCGGCACCAGGAAGGCTATTACGCTCTTTCCTATGACGAATTCGGTTTTGGAGATCGGGGCGACATTGATCGCCGACAACGTGTTGCTCATCTTTTCTTCGACCAGGCTCAGGGTAATCAGCATCCCGCCGAAGACCGAGCAGAATATGATAAGTAAATTGGCGCCGTACTGCTTGAGGGGGGAGAGCTTCCAGCCGATGTCCGATATACGCACCTCAACCGGGAGATTGACATCGTCGTTTTCGAGTGCATTGACCGCCGCCAGGAGCATCTCGAGACCGCCGGTGGTCTCATTCCCCTGCTGAATGACTGTGTACCCGTCCTGTGCTTTTACAAGACCGAAGATATCGTCGGTCTTTTCTACACGGGCGTTGATGTTTCCGACATCGTCCAGCACCTCGACCTTGCCGTATCCTTCCAGGTACTCGATTATCACCTGATCAACTGAACCGTCAACCGCAATATTGATCGTCGTCGAACCGGCGCCGGGGATGATGGCCTTGAGGAGGAGGGCCAGCAGGAACGGCGCTATACTGATATACAGGATGAGAAAATCCCGGGTGCCGCTTTTCAGATCTCTGAGCGTTACCGCCAAAATCCTTCTAAACATATAATTACTCTCCTCTATACGGTAAGCGTTTTCTTGAAACGCCAGTTTGACAGCAGAAACAAAACAACCCCGAACAACGAGAAACCGATGACGTTCGCATAGATGTAACGCAGATTGCTGACATCATACAGGGTCTCCCTGAA
>CBDUZM010000289.1:0-4865 GCA_965371685.1 uncultured Spirochaetaceae bacterium
TGGGCAGACAGCCCCGAAGAGGCCGACGACCTTGTGAAACTCGTCGAGCGACTTTCCCACGACTAAACTCTGTGCGTGCAGGAAAGTGGCATACATTCTCCAGGCTCACATGACAAATGCCTGGCTATTACACCGTTGTTGTTGCTAATGGTGAGAGAATTTTGTTATAATTACGGCACAGCGGAGAAGAATAGCGGAGAGGTTCGTTTTTTTTAATAAACAATATAACCTTCATGATGTTCCGGAGGAATGAAGATATGTACAATGCAAAAACCACAGTATCGTTTTATGGAACGCGCGTTTTAATAAACAACGAACCAACCTATAAAGGTCGCGAAAAGATTGAGGGTTTCCTTTTTAATGTGCGTACAGTGAATGCCACATTTGACGACACTCTTGGCAGGGTTCCCTGGTGGGATGATGACGGCTCTCACGTAGAGAATAAACATGCCGGCTATGGAAAATGGAAATCACCTGATTCTGCTTTTGCCAATACGGATCGTTTCATTCAGGCTCTTCCCGAATACCGTGACTGGGGCATATTGGCTGTGAACCTGGATTTTCAGGGCGGCCATCCTATAATCTCAAAGCCCTGGATTGAAGAGGGTCACGGGAGTGCCGGGAAACGTCCCAATGGACATCGTGACTTCTATCACAATTCCGGGTTTGGACCGGATGGGTCTATCGATGAAAATTATGCAAAACGCATCTCGTCTGTTATTGAAGCATGCGACAGTCTTGGAATGGTTGTTATTTTACAGGTTTTTTACTTTGGACAGGACACGGTTTTTTCAGATGAAGACGGTATTCGGAAAGCAGTGGACAATTCGGTTGATTTTGTCTGTGACAACAGGTATTGCAACGTATTGATTGAGATTGCCAACGAGGCAATGGAAGGGCATTATCATCATGATATCCTGAAGCCGGGACGAATTACAGAGCTAATACGGCGTGCACGTAAAAGAGCGGTAGAAAAGCACAATCAGACACTCCTTGTAAGTACTTCCGAAGCCGGATTACTGTCGCCAAAACAGTGGACACATGAACAGATCGATACAGTATTCGAGGCAAGCGACTGTGCGCTCTTCCACGGCGGCGATGACATAGATCATGGAAGGGTGGGTGATACGAGTCTAATAATGGATAAAATTGAGTTTATCCGCTCAAGGCCGTGGTACCAGAAGCACCCTCGTCCGATTATATTGAATGAATCCGATGGAAAACAGGCATTTGATGCTGCAGCCAAGAGAGGTGTTCCTTTTGGATTACACAGCTCTGAGTATCTCCAAACGATGTGGCCTCCGAAGTGGGGAGTCTGGGATAATGACATACTATGGTTTTTCCGGAAGGTAAAGGAATTGACAGGCGCGCAAGGCAGAGATTTGTGAACAGCGAGAATTAATGTAGATTACTATAGATTATGAGAAATGATAATGGAAATTGTACCCTTTAATTCATCACACATAGCGGTGTTTACAAAATTGTTCAACGCTCTCCCCAACAACGATATGTGGGACGAAGAGTGGATCCTTTTCAAGAGCCTTGATGACGAGGCATTTGATCCTGCACTGATGATCGCTGCAGAGGAAAACGGAGAACCTGTCGGCTTTATGTTGGGCAGCATTTCCGATAAGAAAGGTTGGATAAGAGCATTCCTGGTCCATCCGGATCGACGGCGAAGGGGAATCGGCACAGCGATGTTTGATACTGTTGAACACACCTTTGAGGAGCGGGGAGTTGAGGAAATCGTTGTCGGCTATGCACTACCCAATTATCTGATACCCGGCGTGGACATTTCATATACCTCGGCAATAATTTTCCTATATCGCCGCGGGTATGAGACAAACCGCGAGACTATGGTAAACATGGATGTGCTGCTTACCGGGCGCGATTTCAGCACCGCCGATCAAGAGGACCGGCTTCGCGAGAACGGGATAGTCTTCCGCCGTGCCCTTTCGGGCGATCGTGCCGGGATCACGCAGCTGTGTGAAACTTCCGGTTATCCAAAGTGGGGCGCCGAATCAGGGATAGGGCTTGAGAAGCATCCGATTACGGTATTTGTTGCCGAGAAAGAAGGGATAATCTATGCGTTTGCAGCGTACAGCGTATGCGGCCCTATCTACTTTGGTCCGATGTTGACTTCCATGGAATTACGGGGGATGGGAACCGGTTCTGTGCTTGTAAGACGGTGTTTGCTGGACATGCAGCAGGCTGGGATTAAAAGGTGTGAAATTGCCTGGGCAGGACCTCTTTCTTTTTACGTCCATGCAGCGGGTGCGACGATGGGACGTGCATTCTGGGTGTTTAGTAAATCATTTAAATAAAACAAACTGTTGTTTTGGAGAAGCATTATGAAGAAAAAAACACTTAAAGCCGGATTGGCCGGATCGGGATTTGCCGCCTCCTTTCACTTCGAGTCATTAAAAAGGATATATGATGTTGATGTGGAAGTGGCGGGGGTCTATTCTCCCACCATAGAAAGGCGGGATAAGTTTGCAAGCCGGCGGGAGATAACCGCTTATGAATCGCTCGAGCAGCTCATCGATAAATCTGACATTATCCACGTATGCACGCCTTCCTCAACGCATGAGTCCATTGCTGCGGAGGTTCTCGAAAAAGATAAATTCGCCATTGTGGAAAAACCACTTACAGGATACTTCGGAGATGGACTCGATACTTTCAACGGAGAGGATTGTCCCAAACAAACGGCCTTAGACAGCGCCCTTCAAAGCGTCAGTCGACTGTTGGAAGCCGAGAATAGCAGCCGGGGGAAAATTCTCTATGCTGAGAACTGGGTATACGTTTCGTCTATACAGAAGGAGAGGGAGATAATAGAGAAAACCCGGGCTCAGATTCTCTGGATGCACGGTGAAGAGTCACATTCCGGCTCTCATTCTCCCACATACGGAATGTGGAGTTACTCCGGAGGCGGCTCCATAATGGGAAAGGCATGCCATCCCTTAACGGCCGTTCTCTACCTTAAAAGAGTCGAAGGAAGGGTGAGGACGGGGAAGCCTATCCGCCCCAAAGCCGTTACCTCTCGAACCGCCTCGCTGACCAGGCTCGACGGTTTCATCGATGAAGGACACCTGCGAACCGATTACCGGGACGTCGAGGATTTTTCTTTCATGCATGTGGTTTTCGAAGACGGAACCCTTGCAGATATTTTTGCCTCGGAAATCGTTCTCGGCGGCGTACACAACTGGCTGGATGTATGCGCCAATAACCATAGAACCCTCTGCCGCATCAATCCAAATAATGCCATGAATACGTACAATCCCGTAGAGGCAAATTTCAAGGACATCTATATTGTTGAAAAGATAGGCACCAAACAGGGTTGGTCCAATCCCGCTCCCGATGAGGATCTCCTTACAGGGTATCCCGCGGAAATGCAAGCCTTCTACAGGACTGCAGCTTACGGTGAGCCTCTGGAGAGCGACAGCTCGCTGGCAGCGGATACCATCTCCACTATTTACAGTGCTTACCTCTCGGCCGAAAAGAACGGTACAGAGACAGAAATCATACTGCTATGACATGACTTAATGCCGCAGTGAGAACCGATGGGAGATTGAAATGAGAATCAGCATCGATAGTGACTTTCCGGGAGGGAACATCGTCGTTGAACGGGCTGAAGGAGACGATGTCTACCTCCATCAGGACCTTCGGGATACTGAGGGTGATTGGTTCTACTGGTGCTTCCGTGTTCGCGGCGCCGCAGGCAGGAAACTGGCCTTTCACTTCACATCGAAAAGACTGCCGATATCTCCTATGGGGCCCGCCGTAAGCAGCAATGGGGATAAAGTTTGGTCGTGGCTTGGTAAGAAGGCAGTCGTGAAGGACGGGTTTGTATACTCCTTCGCGGAGGATGCAGATGAAGTTCGTTTCTGCATTGCGATCCCGTACGTCGAATCCAACCTGCACGCGTTTCTCGAACACCACGCCGGTAATCCGTACCTGAAGGTTGAAACGCATTGTACAACACGAAAGGAACGGATTACCGAAAGGCTGCGGCTCGGCAAGCTTGACGGAGAACCGCGATACCGCGTCCTGTTAACCAGCCGGAACCATGCCTGCGAAATGATGGCCACATGGGTCATGGAAGGGATTCTGGAAGCCGTGCTGTCTGAAACCGACGACGGTGAATGGTTTAGAAAGAACGTTGAATTGCTGGCAATTCCTTTTGTTGACAAGGACGGTGTCGAGGACGGCGACCAGGGGAAGAACCGAAAACCCTATGATCATAATCGTGACTATCTCGGCAAGAGCATCTATCCATCCGTGGCGGCAATCAGGGAGTTTGTGCCCGGATGGTCTAACGGGCGTTTGAAGCTTGCGATAGATATGCATTGTCCCACGCTCCACGAACGGAAGTTTTACATAGTAGGAAATCCTTCTCCGGTAATGTGGGAACGCCAGCAGAAATTCGGTCGTATCCTGCAGCAGGTGCAGACAGGTCCGCTTGTATACAATACCAAGAACAACTTACCCTACGGCGTCAGTTGGAACAAACTGAAACCAGTGACAAAGAACTGTTCGGGCTGGATGTCACAACTACCCGGCATATCCTTGAGCGCCTCGATGGAATTCCCCTATTCCGCTGTCGGCAAAGAACCCCTCACGGAGGAAAACTCTCGTACCCTGGGATTTGATCTTGCGCGCGCTATCAGGCGCTATCTGGTCGAAGAAGTGCTAATCGATAAATAAGGCAAACCTGTAGCACGTCTCATTCCTTTCGGTAAGAAAAGCAAGGATAGGATTCCCGGATTGGATCGAGGACTTTTTGAGGCACCGGATGATTTCGATGCTCCCTTTCCGGCTCGTATTATCAAACAATTTGAAGCATGAAACTATTACCTAATAAGGCA
>CBDUZM010000290.1:0-4865 GCA_965371685.1 uncultured Spirochaetaceae bacterium
TAGAGCTTTTTATCAGACAGCTGGAAATAGCTGAGAAATTGAATTCCCCGGTCATAATTCACAACCGGGAAGCGGGAATAGACGTTCTCGACATACTGAATCAGGAGCTGCCTACCCGGGGAGGCGTTCTGCACTGCTATTCCGAAGATTATACATACGCAGTGAAAGCGTTGGATCTGAATCTCTATATCTCCTTTGCCGGTAATGTTACCTACCGAAACGCCCGCAACCTCCATGATACGGCAAAGAACATGCCGCTGGACAGAATGCTGATTGAGACTGAATCACCTTTTATGGTTCCTGCCGCTTATCGGGGAAAAAGAAACAGGCCTGCTTATATAGTAGAAACCGCCAAGTTCATTGCGGAACTGCGGGATATATCTCTTGAAAGCTTGAGTGAAACCCTCTATAACAACAGCCTAAGGTTCTTTGGAATCGAAGAGTAAAACACCGTGTTATGCTCTATAGCGGCAGCATAATGAATTAAATGGTGCAAATTAAAGAACCCGTATCTGCAGGATTGCTTAAAAGTGTCTCTCTGCCCGGGCTCCTGATAAGGGGAAACATCTTCCTGGCGCCTATTGCCGGGTGGTCAGATTACGCCTTTAGAGCTATCTGTACTGAATGGGGCGCCTTCTTCACTTATACGGAAATGGTTTCGACAGAAGGCATCGTAAGAAATAACTCTAAAACCATGCAGCTCCTGGTTCACGATCCTGACGATATAAATCTTGGTATTCAGATCTTCACTTCCAATCCCTCCTCGGCAGCCGCATGTATTAAGGAAATCAGGAAGCTCAATCCGGCTCTCGTGGACCTAAACTGCGGATGTTCCATTCCCAAGGTGCTTAAGAGCGGCGCTGGTTCTGCTCTGCTCAAAGATCCTTCCGGAATAAAAGAAATTATTAAGGCCATGACCCAGGAGCTGGATGTGCCTGTAACAGTAAAGCTCCGTTCAGGATGGGATTCATTCTCGGTTAATTACCTGGAAACGGCAGCCGCCGCTGTGGAGGGAGGAGCAGCGATGGTCGCCCTCCATCCAAGAACCCGGGCTGATCTATTCTCTGGCAAGGCGGATTGGGATCAGATCAAGATCCTGAAAGAGCGCCTTACAGTACCCGTTGCAGGATCCGGGGACCTCTTTTCAGCAGAAGATGTCAAAAGAATGCTTAATGAAACAGGCTGCGATGCCGTTATGCTGGCTCGAGGCGCTATGGGAAATCCCTTTATCTTTGCTGAGACCGTCGCACTTCTCACGGAGGGAAAAAGAGGGGTTCCCGTAACTGCGGAACAACGGCTCCATACGTCGCTGAAACAACTCAGGATGGCGATCCGTTGGAAGGGAGAATCCACCGCTTGTCGTGAAATGCGTAAGCAGTTCTGTGCCTATACGAAGGGTCTCCGGAGATCCGCCGGGTACAGAAAACTCTTTGTCCATGCCGGTTCCTACAGAGATTACGAAAGTATTGTAGAAACTTATTTAAAGGAAGAAGATCAATAATGCGACATTTCTGTGGGCTTGTCGGCATCTATTCCGAGAAAGAAATAAATATGCCGGATGCCCTTTTTTACCCTCTCTTTTCTCTTCAACATAGAGGGCAGGAGAGCTGCGGCATTTCCTACTACAAGGATCCGAGGATTATTACATACAAGGATCTTGGCATGGTCTATCAAGTGCTTTTCCACTATCGCAGTGAAAACCATCCTTCAAGAATTGGTATCGGTCATGTCCGATACTCCACTCAGGGTAAAAACCGTATAGAGAACGCCCAACCCATTTCTATAAAGTGCAACAAAGGCCAAATTTCATTAATTCACAACGGCACTATCTCCAATTCCCAATTCTTAAGAAAAGAGCTTTTTTCAGAAGGTTCAATTTTTCAGACTACCACAGATTCAGAATTGATACTTCATCTTATTGCCCGCTCTTCCAAATCCAGCTTCATTGATGCGCTGAAAGAAACCCTGACGAAACTGCGGGGAGCATTCAATCTGATTTTAATGCACGAGGATCGCCTTGTGGTGGTTCGCGATCCAAATGGTTTCCGACCTCTGGTAATGGGTATGGGTAACGATATGCTGGTCTTCGCTTCCGAAACCTCTGCTATAGATATCCTTCGTATTGCCAAATGGCGCGATGTCGAACCGGGTGAGTTAATCGTTGTAGATCGTCACGGCATGACAACGGAGAAGTTCGCTGCCGGCGATAAAAAAAGCTACTGCATATTCGAGCTTATTTATTTTGCCAGGCCGGATTCCACCGTTTTTGAGCATTCTGTTTATCTGGCTCGAGAGAAGATGGGGGCGCTCATTGCAAAATCCGATCCGACACCCGGCGATGTCGTCATACCTGTTCCGGATTCCGGGAACTGCGCAGCTCTTGGCTATTCCAACTGTTCAGACATTCCCATGAAATTTGGTTTGACCCGGAATCATTATGCCGGCAGGACTTTTATCCAACCGCAGGAGAGGGAATTCGGCGTCAGGATGAAGCTTCATCCTGTTAAAGAAGCGGTCAAAGAAAGCCGCATTACGCTTATAGACGATTCACTGGTAAGAGGCACTACGTCTCAAATAATTGTAAAATTTTTACGAGAGGCAGGCGCCCGGGAAGTTCATCTCAGGTTGTCAGCCCCGGAAATAAAATATCCCTGTTACTTCGGGATAGACATCCCCACAAAAGAGGAGCTTATTTCCAACCGGATGTCGCCCGAAGCCATTGCCGGGCAAATCGGCGCCAACTCGGTACAGTTTCTTGCCATGGAAAATCTCATGCGCTGCGTCGACAATCCATCTAATTTCTGCTATGCCTGTTTTACAGGGAATTACCCTTGCGAAATCCCTGAATAGCCAAAAATGAGATAATCTTCGAAACAGGTTCGGCCGTTCTTTAAGGAGGAGGATAGGATGGGAGTAAAGACTTACAAAGAGGCAGGAGTAGATATTAAGAGGGGTGATAGTCTTGTGGAATTTATCAAAACCTTGAAATCAAAGGCTGTTCAAGATGGAATAGGGGCATTTTCCAGTGCCTTTGAGCTCGATTTAAAAGACTACCGTTCCCCTCTCCTCTTCTCTTCAGCCGACGGGGTAGGCACCAAACTGCTCGTGGCTAAAGCGTTGAATAGATACAATACGATAGGCATTGACCTGGTCGCCATGTGTGCCAACGATATTCTGGTATGCGGCGCCAGGCCTTTGCTCTTTCTGGATTATATTGCCTGTGGACGAATAGAACAGGATGTTTTACAGAGTGTTATTAGAGGCATTGTAAAGGGCTGTGAAATAGCTGGATGCTCTCTGGCCGGAGGCGAAACGGCTGAGATGCCGGACATGTATGGAGAAACCGATATCGACCTGGCCGGGTTCTGCATCGGTATCGGCGAAAAGGAAGACTGTCTGCCGCAAAAAACAAAAATAAAGGCGGGGGATTGCGTTATGGGTTTGCCATCTTCCGGAATACACTCCAACGGATTTTCTTTAGCACGAAAAATTCTTACTGAAACAGATGAACTAGAAGAGATGCTGACACCTACCTTGATCTATACGCGGGAGATGGCTTTTCTCCGTGACAGGATATCTATTATTGCTGCAGCCCATGTTACAGGTGGTGGGCTATCCGGCAATCTCGCCAGAGTAATTCCGGAAAATCTGTTTCCCAATCTATCTTTCAGCTGGGAGAGACCGCAAATATTTAAGAAAATCCAGGAAAAGGGTGAGATAACCGAAGAGGAAATGCGAAATACTTTTAACCTGGGTATCGGCCTTGCCCTGGTAATTCCTTCAGACCAGGAAGAGGCAGCAAAAGAAGCTGCTCGCCAGGGGAGGCTGACATTGCTGGAGATCGGCCGGATCGAGGAACGAGAATAAAACGATAATGGCTTAGGCGGTTGTTGATAAAACGTAATTTATATACTATCCTTTTCCTAATTTCAAAGAGACTTTCAGAAGGGAGGATTCGGATTGAGAGTCCTTATACTCGGTTCAGGAGCAAGAGAACACACCATTGCATGGGCGTTTGCCAAAAGTAAAAGAATATCTGGCCTTTTTATAGCTCCGGGAAATGCGGGCACTGAGACTGCAGGAGTTAACTGCCCTGATGTAGATCCCCTGGATTTTGATAAGGTTGTACAGTTATGCCTCGATAAGGATATCAACATGGTTTTTGTGGGTCCCGAAGCGCCTCTGGAGGCAGGGATAGTTGACAGGCTTGAAAAAGAAAATATCCCTGTTATCGGCCCTCATGCAAAGGCAGCCAGGCTCGAAGCAAGCAAGGTATTTTCCAAATCCTTTATGAAATCTCATGGAATTCCCACAGCTTCCGCCCGTGAGTACTCCGATTGGGATCAATTCCAGAAGGACATGAAAGATCTCTCTGGAAAAGTGGTGATAAAGAAAAACGGCCTTGCTGCCGGTAAAGGTGTTCTTGAATCCGGCAATATAGGTGAAATCCTCTCGTTCGGAAGGAATATTCTTGAAAACGACTCGCTCCTGGTAGAAGAATTTCTGGAAGGTTATGAGGTATCCATATTTACTTTCACCGATGGGAAAAATTACATAACGCTGCCCGTGTGCTCTGATTATAAAAAAGCTCACGAAGATGACACCGGGCCAAACACAGGCGGTATGGGAGCGATATGTCCCGTACCCTGGATAGACAGTGAAGGAATGAAGGAAATCGAGGAGAAAATCGTAAAGCCTACCTTTATAGGACTTAAAGAGGATGGAATTGGATACAAGGGGATCCTCTACTTCGGTTTGATGATTACAGCAAACGGTCCCCGGATTCTCGAATACAACGTAAGATTAGGCGACCCGGAATGCCAGGTGCTGCTGCCCCTTATCGCTTCAGACTTCTGTAATTTAAT
>CBDUZM010000291.1:0-4812 GCA_965371685.1 uncultured Spirochaetaceae bacterium
ATCCGGTTTACCGGTGTCCAGGAAGGACTCACGGATCTCGCCATGCGCCCGGAATACATGCATGTCGTACTCGAGCATCTCTTTAAAGCGTATTACGAAATGCTCGATCAAATTGAGGACCAGGGGCTGCTCTCCCTCAATACAGACAACACCAGAATTGGATCCGGAGCTTACGGCTACACGAAAGAACTCCCTCTCGACGATTACGATCCGGACCGTATCCGCACAAAAGATATTTGGGCTAGCGCAACTGCTCAGATTTTTTCTGAAGTATCTCCGGAAATGCACGAGGAGTTCGCATTGCAGTATGAGCGAGTCTGGCTCAATCGCTTTGGGCTGACCTATTACGGCTGCTGCGAGCCGCTTCACAATAAAATCGGCATCCTCAAATTAGTAAAGAGCCTCCGGAAGGTCTCCCTGAGCCCGTGGACAGACCTGGAGAAAGCCGTCGAACAGATGGGAGGCGATTACGTGTACTCGATAAAACCGAATCCTGCCATTCTTGCCGAAGAGAGCTGGAATCCTGACCTGGCGCGGAAAGAACTGACGCTCAACCTGGAAAAAACAAAAAACTGCCCGGTAGAAATAATCATGAAAGACATCAGCACCGTGAAAGACAAACCCAACAGGCTCTGGGATTGGGCTCGCGTCGCCGCAGAGGTCACTAAGAGCTTCGCCTGAGCGAAAATTGCCGATTTACAGCTCTACCGTCTTTTGTCCCGGAAAGCGCACGGTAGCTTCGGCGGCAAACGCCCTGAACGGGAATGCCTTTTCTTTCATATATTTGCCTATGGGATCGTATTCCAGCATGGGATCGAACTCGATATAGATATTCACGACACCCTCGCCAACCGGTTTGGTTTCCACAATCGGCAGCCAGAGAGTACTCTCGCCACACTCGAGGATTACATATATCGGCTTCCCCGTCGGTTCAACTGATATCGCGGCGGTCAGCCATTGTTCCTCATCATTCGTGTGTATGCCAAGGAGGGGTACTGCTCCGGCTGCCAATGGAATCCGCTCTCCATCCTTCTCATAAAAGGTGCCCCCGAATAGATGCGCACTACGGGCATTTCCTTCGGATGTAATAATAACCAGCCGTGCGTTGGTGCTTATTCCATGATCACTGATTCCGATCGCCTCCACGCCTCTGTTGTAGAGCACCGTTACCGAGACTTCATCAGCATTGATCCTTACCCCCTCGCATTTTCCAATACCTTCTTCAAACGGGCTTACCGAGATCCGGCTCTCTCCCTGAGACGGCTCCCAAATCGCCCAGAAGAGACTCTCAAGATCCTTTCCCTTACGCCGCAAAATAACCTTCTGCATCAGGTTTCTGTTCCAGCTCTCCATCGCTTTCGTCAAATTCTGTAGCTCACGATAATAGCGGTTCCGCGGCATCTCACAGGTGGTTACCTCGCTCCTATGCGCATAGGGAAGATGGAGAGCCAAATGGGAGGCCTCGGAAGCCGGAATGATGAAAGGGGCCATCCCCTCGTCCATTTCATCGCGGGGAATCCAGTCGATTTTCGCGGCGTTCGCCGCCCGGAATGTCCTGCAATTATATACAGCGCCAAGATACACAGATTGCTCTCCCGGTGTCTCTCTCGGCAGCTCCGGGTCCATTGTTGAACCAGTCTGCAGGCCCACGGTTTGTTCAAATCGCGCCCCACCTCCGAGATTATCGGACTCCCCGATCCGCTCTAATCCGTGGGTTAACAGATCCTGTCTCCGTTCGAGACTACCGTTCGCCATCCACTCGTGGCTGCTTCCGCCTCTGACATCGAAAACATCGACCACGATATGTCTTCCCTCACCCAGATCGAGAGTGACAATACCACGGGCGTAACGTTCCACCATCGGGTAAACCCGCCGACAATCAGCCATCGCAGCAGTACCGCCCTCGAACTCCCCATAGATTTCCAGAGTACCCGCGTCCCCGGACAACTGATTGAAACGGTCGACCAATACTAGATTGTGAACGAGAGTGCCGATACCATAACCGCCGAGATGAGTGTACCCGATATCTCCCACAAGCTCTTCTCCGCGGCTCCAGAGACAGAAATTCAATGCATCGAGATGACCGTGATTATAACATCCGGAGAAATGCAGATGAGCCTCAGTGGGCTGTTTCTCATTTCCCATGCCAAGAGAACAATGGCCGAAGCAGGGTAGCAGGTACCTGCCTGGATCGGAGTAATGCTCCGGCAGCGATACAGTCTCCGGTTCCCACCAGTAGCCGGTAACGTAGACCGTTTTCGCAAAGGAGTCATGAGCCGACACCTCGGTTCCGTCCGGGAACGAAAGCTCTTCCATTATATGATTTATCATCCGCAACTTGGGATAGTGTTCGAGTAAGCAGAACTCATCGTATCTGACGCCGCCCAATCGCGAGACATACCCTTCCGGGTCGCTATGCCCCTCTACCTGAGAAAGGGCGCGCATGATTCCCCCGGTGATGACCTTCATATAACCGGCGCTTTCCGGAAAGGATCCATCGGGCATGAACGTATGAACCAGACATTGAACAGCCTTGTTTATGGCATAGTGAATAAGCTCCGGGCAACCGCACACTTTGCCGGCAGCAACGAATCCCCGAATTTGGCCGCCTATGGTGTTATGGTAGAATTTCCACATGTCATGACGGTGAAATGCGTCCTGCTTGAGGGACTGAACTGCGAAATAGAGAATCGTTTCGGTTACAACGCTTCTCACATCTTCGTCGAAGCACTCACTCAATTGCCGCCAAACAGACTCGTTATCCACAACCGAGAAGACAGTCGAAAGAAAAGACAGCAGTTCCCCTGTCTCGGGGATGTACCATATCCCGGTTCCAAACCAGGTGAACCAGTATTCATATTCGTCGGGCAGGAAAAATCGTTCTTCCTTGGCATTCCATTCTTCCTTCCCGAAACGGGGCCAATCCCGGGCGGAACTACAGATCCCATAGATCAGCGCCGCCGCCCTCAGCGCATATTCCTCATTCCCACTGCGACTATATTCGCCGGCCGTCGCCTCAGCCACTCGCCACAATGTTAGTACTCTCGCAGAATCCATAAGACCTTCAGTATAGATTTTTTTTCCTTCGGCGGTAATGTGAAAACCGTAGCGACTTACCTTCCCGCTCGTGTTCACTGCCGCATCGTGGCCGTTTACCGGATACATAAGCCGGTAATCCACGCGATTCCCCTTCCTGTCGAAGAGGTCTTCGGGATGACTAATCCTCCATTCGAGCTCGAAGTCGTGCGGAAAGGATGGGCTGACAAAGGGACGATGCGCCGGGACCATCGCGACTAATTCCGCCGGCGAATACTCGAGATAGCGGGTGATATTCTCACACCCATTCAGCTCCGCGATGTCAACTGACAGGCACATTTCAAACACCGGTTCGCAGCAAAGGCTGTTTATCCAGTCAAAATAGGGCGCCGCTTTCACCGGCGGATTCAGCGGAAACCCACCAGGGGTAAGCTTAAGCGCATCAAAGACCACACCATTTTCCGCATCAACCCTGTGTGTAAGCTCAATGACCGACGCCTCCCGCCTGAGCGCAAATTCATAGGAAATGTCCTGCCACCCGCCGGTGAGCACCCTCTCAAAAAACGGGCCTCCCTTCCCGAACGAGAAGACGGATAGTTTTTTGCCGGCGCCGTCTTTTGCCAATACCTGGACAGGCACCAATTTGCTTCCCCGCTCGCCCCGCACTTTGAAACTCACTCCGCATATTGTCTCGGTCGAAGCGATTGAGGGAAGCTTAAAAATAAGGGTCTCTTCACTATTCATGCGATGTCTCCAAATCGAGTAGGGTAAGAAAAGCGTAGCCAACTAAACATTATTTTCAAGGCTTCCCTACCTTTGTAAAGAGACAATCTTGTCCGAAAAAGTCTGAAGTATATCATTAGTTCGACCAGCCTTAAATGTAATAGCCCAATCTTTGGTTGAGCAACCTCTAAGAATAGCGTATTCTTCTCTCTGAATGGCAATATCAAGCCGGTCAGGACAACCTGTACAAGGCTCAATGGCTGCGTTAAGAGAAAGCGTTCCTTGAAAAGGCCAACCTCCCTGATTGACCCAAACTCCAAGATAAGGTACTTCGTTTGGAGAGAAAGAAAAACCAACATATTCTTCTGTCTTCTCATCATAAAGCGCAGCCCAGCCCTCCTGCAATTTTGTCGTAAAAAATTTATCAGCTTTATCACTAAATGCAGTTCCGACCGATCGTAAGTCTACTTCTTTGCCTTGATTGTCAATTGTCTCAGGCCAATTATGCTCTGTAAGGAGAGGTCCCGGGCGCCTGTGTTTGGACCAATCTGTTCTTACCTTAATATTATCTGGTAAATATATTCTTGTATCAGGAGTAATGGAAAAAAGAGGATGGGCAGACCAGAGATACTTTAAATCAAAAGGAGATAGATTAGAAAGTCTGTATTTAATTTTAAAATTCGAATCTTTACCCTCCATAATCCTTCAATATCTGATTTATAAATTCTGGCCATTCAACTTACGTCAAGCATTATTTTTATTCTTTTTGCATTTTCTTCTACCGAAGCTTTGAAGGCTTTTTCCACATCCTCTAATTTAAATCTGTGGGTAATAAGAGACTCGCACTTTAAGGCCCCGGAAGCCATCATACGTATAGTGCCTGAAAATGCTCGCGGACTTGCCAGGGTGCCATGAATGGTTATGTCCCTTAATACTATTTCCGACATATCAAAGTTATCAAGCGTCCGCTCGTATATACCGACTACACCAATCCTGCCTCCCAGGCGGCAGTATTTTGATGATCTAATTACCGACGAAATAATACCAGAGGCT
>CBDUZM010000292.1:0-4811 GCA_965371685.1 uncultured Spirochaetaceae bacterium
AAATTCAACTCACGTGGATCTCTTTTTGACAGGGATTTGATTCCCAGGTGGTAAAACTCTGAAATAAAGAACCCGGAACTATGAATTATTTTCTTTATTATTCCCTCTCCCTCTTCCATTTGCTTTGAAAGGCTAACCTCCTGTTCGGCGGTTAATAGATTTTCCTTTCCAATTTCTCTTAAATAGAGACGGATGGGATCATCAATTGTGGTTTCTTTTTCATTATAAACAAGCTTTTTTTTCTTCTGCTTAACTGCCTTTTCTACTTCCAGGTCGAGGTTTTCCGCTTCGTCTTCGAGCTTGATCTTATTTTTTTCCAGTATGGCGATGACTTCATCGATTTTATCGGAGCTTACTATGTTTTCCGGCAAAAAATCGTTGACCTCTTCATAGCTTATTGATTTTTTGCTCTTTGCATATGCAATCAGCTTAATGATAGATGGGTGCGCCGCTAATTCAATTTGAAAGTCCGACATCTCTTATCACCTTTGTATTATCTATCTGACTATTTAAAAGCATTATTTGAAGTAACATCTCATTTTCTTTGTTTTTTCTATCGGGATCATTTTCCTTGAGTCGTTTCAGGCTTCGAATTAAATCATCGCGTTTTGCTATATCTTTACGCTGTTTTATTTTCTTCACCGCATCATCCATTACTTCGCTAGAGTTTATCGTAAACTCATCCGAAGAAATCCTTTCCATGATAATATTTTTCAATTCTTCATCCTCAATGTGCTCCCAGAGTGCATCTAAAGTAATCGTATCGTTCCTAAAGCACTCTTCCAGCGAATATAATATTTGTCTGGCCTTTTCGTCGAGTAAATCGTCCGGTGATATCTTGTTCCTAATCACTGAAAAATAATCAAGGTTTGCGGTAATGGCAATCATGAGGAAGAGATCGTCTGTGATATTAATCTTCCCCTTTTCCATTTCAACTTCTTTTCTTCTCGGTAGAGTTTGCCTGCTTCGGTTAAAATCTCTATTTACAGATAGTGCATCTACCTGTAGAACATCGGCAAGTTTGTTTAAATAAGCTTCCCGTTTCACTTCAGATTCTGTGTTGTTCAAAAAAGGAAGCATCATCTCAAAAATTGCGCTTTTCCCCTCCGGATTTGAGACTTCGTTTCTACTGAATCCATAAGCAATTAGATAGTCAAAGCTGTTTACAGCATTATTTATAATACTATGCAGCTTTTCGATGCCTTCTTTCGCCAAAAAATCAGCGGGATCGCTTCCCTCCGGAAGATCTGCCACATTAATATTGAATCCAAGCCCCTCTAACAGTACTATACTATTTCTAGCCGCTCTTGCACCCGCTTCATCTCCATCAAAGAGAAGAATTCCCCTTTCATTATATCGCTTCAAAATCTTTGCCTGCATTTCCGTTAGAGCCGTACCCAGTGGGGCTACAGTGTTTATTAACCCTGCCTGGTGAGCGGCCATTACATCCATATAACCTTCTACCAGTATGAAGCTGCCCCGTTTTCTAATCTCGGGAGCAGCACGATGCAGGCCGAAAAGAATCTCCCCCTTTCTGAAAATTTCAGTTTCGGGAGAATTCATATATTTTGGTCCGGATTCGGATAAGCTTCTACCTCCAAAAGCCACTGTAACACCCCTCGCGTCTGTAATGGGGAAGATGACTCTATCCAGGAAATAGGGGTATAATTCGCCGCTTTTCAAGGAAAAGAGGCCCGATCCCTTCAGGAAATCGATCGAATATCCGCCTTTCTCCTGAAGAAAATTCTTAAGCCAGAGACGGTTTTTAGGCGCATAGCCGATCTTGAAAGATTCAATAAGACTACGGTTAATACCTCTCTGCTCTAAATAATTTCGTGCAATTTCTCCTTCCTGGTTCTCCATGAGAATGTAATGGAAACTTCCGCATACTTTTTCATACAACTCGCGTAGTGCCTGCCCTGTACTCGATTTTCTCTCCTGCCATTTAATTTCAATACCCGCTCTATCGGCAAGAAAACGCATTGCGTCCGGGAATCCAATGTTTTCGATCTCCATCACAAAATTAAATAAATCCCCTCCCTTGTGGCACCCAAAACAGTAATAAAGATCCTTCTCTGGCGTGACACAGAAGGAAGCCGTCTTTTCATTATGAAATGGGCACAACCCCCAGTACCTGGCGCCTTTTCTCTTTAAACTGACATATTCACCTATAACTGAGACGATATCGATCCGCTGTAAAATATCCAGCTTGATGTTATCTGAAATTCCCATTTATCGCCTGTTATTTATTAAAGGCCCGGTTCGCCCTTGATGTAATATCTCTTCGCCTCATTATGCTCCTCCAGGTCGCCGGCAAAGTAATGTTCTCCAGTGCTGGGATCCTTTCGCAGGAAATAGTAGTAATCCGTATCAGCCGGATGAAAAGCAGCATTCAGTGCTATCCTGCCTGGGTTTGATATTGGTCCAGGTGGCAGACCATGCCATTTATAGGTGTTATACAAGGAATCAATCTTCGTATCTGCCTGAGTAATATACCGCGGATGCGGCTTGTCCTGTACTTCAGTAATAATATAGGCCAATGTAGCGCAGGATTCAAGCCCAATATTGTGTTTTAAGCGATTTTTAAACACAGATGCGATAAGCGGCGCCTCGCGTTCTATCTGATATTCTCTTTCAACTATAGATGCCAGAATTACAGTTTCATGGAGATCTTTCCTCTTCCAATCACTATAATTATATTGGATTTCGCCTAAATTTTTAAAGAAAGCAGCCACCATAACTTTAATTGCAGCTTCCGCTGTGTAATTTTCCGGAAAAAAGTAGGTATCAGGAAAAAGGTATCCCTCAACGCTTTCTCCGGGTATTTGGAGCTCATTTACCATTTGAGCTGAATAAGCCGCCGTGATAAACTCTTCCTTCGATGTAATATTAAAGTCATCAAGCAGGTCAGCGATCTTTTTTATGGTCCAGCCTTCCGGGATAGTCACTTTCAATAGATCCTGCTTTCCCGATACCAATAAATCGTGTATTTTCCTGCTGGTAAAACCGGGTAGTATTTTATAGGTTCCGGATTTAAAGGAATACTCAGTTCCTTTTGTTTTGCTTAATACTCTCATATACATGGAGGATCGAATGAGATTTTCTTCCTCCAATCTCGAAGCGATGTTTCCGAGAGTTTCTCCCTTACTTATTCGGAAAATTACCCCATCCCCGGCAATAGAGGCAGGTGCGCTGTCCAGGAAGAAATTCAACGACACTACTATGCATCCTGAAAGCACTACAAAAAGAATTAAAAATATCAGAAGACTATATCGCTTTTTCATTATCGCGGCTCTATCCTCACAATCAATCGGTAGATACTCGGAAAACTTCTATAAAGAAGTACAGCTATATAAAGAAGTACAGCTATTTCTTTATAAGGATGAATTCGACCCTCCGGTTCTTCCAACGGTTTTCAAGATCGCTGAAGGGAATAATGGGTTGAGTTCCACCCAAACCAGCCGTCGTAATCCTTCCAATATCCACACCGAGCTCTCCCAAAGCCTGTTTAACGGTATCCGCCCGGCTTAACGACAGCGGTTGCAGTACCTCTTCCTCCTCCTTTTTTGCCTTTACCGGATCCGTCCAGGATAGATTATTCGCATGGCCTTCTATAAGTATCTTGTAGGCCTTGTATTTGTTGATAATTTCCGCAAGCCGTTTGAGAGTAGCTATATTCTTTTCGGATTTTTGCGTATCTCCCGTGATAAGGTCAGGTAAATTGGGCGCGAAAGTTATACTTGCGATTCTAATCTTCAATCTATCGCCGTCTCTTATCACAAGCACATCGACTGGAAGCTTGCGTGTCAATTCCATTCTGTTCCTGAGCGTATCGCCAATGGTAAAGGTCATTATGTAATCTTCCGCTGACTGTACCAGTTCTCCCCAATCGGAACGACCGTCCCAGATAATCTTCTCCGCCGGTTTACCTACACCTGATAGACTTGTAAAGTCGTGTTCCATGGAATCCTGGATTACCATTTTCCAATCTTCGATTTCGCTTAAATCCTTTGCCTTGAGAGAAATCGTGAGCTCGTCGTCGATTCCATCGTTATCCGGTGAAAAAGGTATAGGATAGGTTGTCAGTTCAACATCCGGAGGCGATACATCCAGCACGAATAAAGTAGTTCGCGCTTCAGGCTGATTGCCTTTCTCGTATTCAAGTTTTAAAATTCCCTGGTAGATGCCTTCAACGATTTTTCCGGAATCATCCATACCATTCCATGTTATTGTGTTAGGCAGCTTTTGATCTGAAAACACCTTATGAGTAATGCCACCCTTATCAACCATAGAGAGAGACCAGGATTTTACCCCTTCTGTTATATTTACAAAGATGTTGAATTTCTGTGTTTCCCTGTATCCATCGTTGTTTGGAGAGAATCCTTCTGAAGAAATGGTAATGAATACCGGCGTGGGCTTGGAATCCACTCGAATATCGTTAATAACAATTTCAGTGTAATTACCTGCGGCATCGGTGGAATTAAGAATATACCTGTAAACTCCGTCGGGTACAATATTACCGTTTTCATCTTTACCGTCCCAACTGACATCGGCTGCCACTCCCTTCCAGAAGAAGCTCTGAACTGCCTCACCGCGAGGATTAAAAATTGCAGCTTCCCATAAGGCCTCATCCCCGGAGTTCTGCTTTATAGCAATTTCATCCCGGGTTCCGTCTCCGTCAGGTGAAAAAAGGGTATACGCTGCTGACGCTGCTGCTTCAGGGAAGAGTGTATCCAGATAAAAGATATTGGTCCTTGCCTTCGGTACATCTCCTTTCTTGTACTCTACGAGGAGCTCGGCCTGATATTCCC
>CBDUZM010000293.1:0-4804 GCA_965371685.1 uncultured Spirochaetaceae bacterium
GGTAATAAAGCACATCAATCGCCGTGCCTGTAAGCCTCCCGCAATCCGCCGGGAAGCTGTTTGCCCTTCGCTTACGTATTGCTTGCACTGGCAGCCGCAGCAGACAGGCAGAAGGCTGCTTGCCCTTAAGCAAGTCGGCCGTAATCTTCGATTATCGGAAGTTCCGCTAGAAATGGCGGCCTACAGGTAGGCCTTGGCTCCGGCACTTACGAAATGGAGGTTTACTGCGGATAATCGGGATTCGGTCGGTGAGGGGGCTTGATGGACGAGCTCGCTGTAAGCCGTGGACAGCGACGCCCCACAGCCGAATACGAGCAGCCTCCCATCAAGGCTCCGAACGAAACTTGCGATGGAATGCCGGGGAAGACCTCTGTCAACATAGGTAATTCATTGAATCGCTTTCAGCTTACGGCGCTTGGTCCCTAAAAATGATTACATTCCCTGGATCATGACCGAAAAAATCTGAATATTTATCTGGAATACCCTCATCAAGTACAAACTCTCGGGGTAAATCATCAATAGGATTACGTTCCAGAGAAACGTGGGGGATGCGCTTTAACTGCAGAATATTCAACTCAGATAACTCTTCGATATCATTTTGGCCTTTCTTCTATGCTCGCCTGTATCCTTTAATCCTTTGGGGTAGATTATAGAACTTACATTGATTTTATAACATAATAAAAAATAAAAGTAGCAGAGACAGGATTACAGCTGTCTCGGTTTGGTGAGAGCCCTACATTCTTTGACCGGAATCCGCATATCCATCTCTGTAGCAAAATCCTGGTGGTCAAGAAACTCGCCGGCGCCCCCTGCCGTCCTGCCGAGTGCAAATGCTATAAAGGGAATATCAACAGCCCGCTTTACCGTCATCTGCTTGTCATGAATCCGCCGCCAGCAGATACCCAGCCAGACACAGGCTATGGCTGCATCAATATTCACTGCCAGAACCTTGTTGGTAGAGCCGTTGTCCTTGAGTGCCCGGACAAGATAATGATAGAACTCCAGAAAGATATTTTTCCTGCCTGCCTTATTGATAAATTCGTATATTACCTGCTCCCGCGGATCGTAATTTACAGGATCATTACGGAAAACAGGATGTCCAAGGCAGGGAATCCTTTCATACTCCAACCCGGCCTCTTTGGCGGCCTGCTTTTTCTTTTTAAACTCGTCGGCAGCCTGAACTGCCGCCTTCCTGAGATCGAAATCCGCTTTGTATGGATCTTTTATATCCTTGTTTTCAAAACTGTTCAGCAGGAACCGGATCGCTTTAGCGCCGTTGCCGCCGTGGATCAATCCCATAGCGGCAAGGGTTGCAATCATGGCTGTATTGGGATTATTTCCCGCCGAAGTTGAGAGCTTTGCGCCCTGGGCTGAAATTGTACCCGGCCCATTAGTCAAAGAGGCAATAAGGGTCATCTCCGCAAGCCTTTCTTCAAACTCACTGCCGGGAAGCTCACCGGTCCAGTAGAGTATTAATGCTGCGGTAAATGAGCGGGTTTTCATTATATCCAGAAGCGAGTACCCATAAATTCGCGGTGTAACCCCGTCATTGGAGCTGGCATGAGAGGCGTTTCTCATAGGCTGCTTGATCATCGTGTTTAAAAAGGAGCGCATCTGTTCTTTAAACTGCCCCGAGTAAGGTTCCGGTATAGTTCCCGGAGCAAGTGAAAGCTCGGTCGGCAGTTTCTTGCCCAGATCTCCAAGAGTTGAAAACCAGGGATTCAAATGAAGCGATCGGGTTCGGCCCATATCTTTCTTGATCCCAATCGTATTCACGATTAAAGATACAGCCTTCGGTATATCATGCAGCACCTGAACCCGGATGCCCCTGGCCAGCGATCCGGCCAGTTTATCTGACTTACGGTAGCTCTTGTCGGGATCAAAGGCTGAGATACCGAAATATTCATCAAACACCCGCTTTTTTGAAGCCACCGAGCTTTTACCCCCTTCCACCACCGCTCCGGCATGACCAAGAGAGATGTTATGTTTTTCAGCGATCTCGCCGGCTATATAGACGACCAGGGGCTTGGAATATCTATTTTCCTCCATCATCTCGACTGCATCATGTTCGTATGTACCGCCGGGTTCAACGTAGAGTATAATCAACCTGGTGTTCTCATCTCTCTCTGCAAGAACAAGGAAATCTTTTAACGGAAAAAGAATGAGCCTGTCCTTGCCGGTTGATATTCCAAAAGAAGTACCCATCCCGGCTGATAGAATATAGCTGGATATTGTATTTACCATATTCCCTGAATTCGAGATGACCGTTACAGATCCGGATTTAAAGCTTTCCCCAGGAGAATCGCCGCCTACCGCCCCGATCCTCACCTTATCATGTGTATTTATCATGCCAAGGGTATTGCAGCCTACAGCATCGATATTAGCCTGACGGCATATCTGATTGATCTTGGCAGTTACTTCAATGGATACATGCTCCGTTACGATAAAGATCGTCTCGACAATATGTTCTCCATAATTCACAATTTCTTTTACTTCGCCGTACACTGCATCCGGCGGTGAATAGACAAGTATCTTATTAGGTTGTTTTATTTTCGGTAACATACGCAGAAGCTCTTCAAAAGTGGCAAATACGGGAATCGTTCCCTCCGGAGTTACGATCGCCTGGCCGCCTTTGCCGAGAGCCCATCCGGCCACAATATTTTTACAATACTTCTGGCTTGTTGCCGATACCTTGGAGGCTTCACGGCCCGTGATGTTGGACACTGCGATCCTATCGCCTTTTTTTAACAGATCCGAAAGTTTTGCCGCCTGCATTTTTACTCCTCCTCAAGTTCCGCCATTGCCTTGACAAGACCGGCGGCATACCCGGCAACAAGGGTGACCGGTGTATCGGGTCCGAAAATGACATAGGGAAGCTTTAAGTATTCTAGGGTTTGTTTCATGATCAATATTCCCTTAACCAGCCTGGGGCCGCCGCGTCCAATGACTACAGGAATACGGACAGGTCCACTCTCCTCTGCATAACTCCGTAAAGCATCCGCTATGGCCTGAAAAGTTATATCAATAAAGGTGTTATTTGCCTTCCCGCCTAAAATAAGAAGGAGCCTGGCATCGGCCAGCTTATAATCAAAACATCTCTTCGCAGTACCCAGCATCCTTTCATAAGGGGGATTACCCCCGAAATCAGAGAGGAACATAGGGCTTCCGCCTGCTACTTCCAGAGTTTCGGTGATAATTGTGGAAGCCCCTCCTCCGAAAAGAATGGGAAGAATCTTTGTGCCTTCAAGATCCGCCACATAAGCCTGCCCCTGATGACTGGATGCATTCCAGGCACTCATATCGTCTTCGAAATCAGTACTTTGTGCCGGATATTCAGGAAAGACTACACCGGGAATCCTGGACTTATAGTTAGTTTCATCGATAACAGCTTTAAAGTCGCAGGCATAAGGCTTTCCCTCAGGGGTTACTCTCCAGGGGTTAATCTCCGCACTCTCCATCCCTGTAGAGATAAAGAGATCCCAGAAAGATATGAAAGCCCGGGACAGGCTGCTGATGAGATCCTGGGGACAGTCAAGCCCGGCAAGAATTTCACTGGCCTGATAGGCATCAAGGCCCCGATATACATCAATGGGAATTGTTGTTTTCTTTTCATCCGGTACTTCCTCAATATCGATTCCTCCCTCAAGCGATAAGGTAAATGAGGGACCAAGATAATTTGTATTGTATGTAATGGCGGTATACATCTCCAGTTGAGCAGGAATTTTTTCCACCAGATAAGCGATACGGGGCATCTGGCCGCTGATCTCCATGCCGGAGACGTTTTTTATGGCTTTTATAACCTCCTGGATATTGGCCGCCGGAACTACTGATCCTGATTTACCCCGCCCTCCGGAAATTACATCCGGTTTTACCAGGGCCTGATCCTTCCAACTTTTAAGTGTCTGTTTAATTTGTGCAATTTCAGCCGTGCCGGTAAGGTGCCTGGGTACCGGAATACCATAACTGGAAGCAAAATACTCAAGAAAAGTAAATTCGGTAACGTGAAGTGCCATAATTACCCCCGATTCTATTTATACAAATTATACATATTGTCTTAAGACATTATTAAGACATTTATTATGCAATGTCAATACAAAAAAGCCTTGAATCGGAATCCACTTTGTGTTATTGTCTTAATTGTGTTAAGACTGTTGTTATAAATATTTAATACAGCATGGTACAAAGTATGGAACAAAAACTAAAAAATAACCGCGTTCTTCCCTACTATATACAGTTAAAGGAAATTCTGAAAGAACAGATTCAATCAGGCATAATAAAAAGTAAAAAACTTCCGTCAATACGACAGATAGCGAGGGACTTCGGCGTAAGTGTAAATACAGCTCTTCGTGCCTACGATGAGCTCGGACGAGAAGGTATCGTTACAGCTTCTATCGGCAGGGGAACGTTTGTATCAACCACTCCCCAGGAGCTTAACAGAGAGAATCGAAGCAACTTATTAACTAAAGTTATCGAACATGCTTTAGAAGAAGCCTTCTCACTCGAGTTTACAATAGAGGAGTTCAGTACCGCCGTAAAAAAATATATAAAAAACAAGATAGAGATACTGAAAAAAATAAGACTCGGTTTTATTGAATGCAATATCGAACAGCTGACTTACTTTATCGATCATCTCGAACTGGATCCACACATCCACCGTTCACCGATCCTACTGAAAGACCTTCATAAACAGAGTAAAAAACTGATGACGGAAGTTACAAGCAATGACATCTTTGTGACCAGCTTCTATCATCTGCCTGAAGTACATAAACATCTGGATTTCTTGGGAGTGCCCATTATCGGTATC
>CBDUZM010000294.1:0-4803 GCA_965371685.1 uncultured Spirochaetaceae bacterium
TTTTCAGGAAACCCTGGACAGGAAAATTCTTCGTGCCCTTGCCAAATCCGGAAGAGAGAAGACACACCTGCCGGGTATGGAAGGAATTTATAAAGGCGCCGACGCAGACATGGATTTCTCTCTCAATGTCTCGCCTTTAAAAGGCTCGAGAGGAAAATACGAGGGTTTGACCTTCATCTTTACCGATCAGACGAGGGAAAGAGAGCTTCGGGAAAAAATGGAAATTGTTACTGAAGATAGACGTTTTATCAAAGATATGTTTTCCCGCTACCTTTCAAGCGAGGTAGTTCAGAGGCTCGTTATGAGTCCCGATCTGGTTAAGCTCGGAGGAGACAAGAAACTGGCCACCGTTTTTTTCGCCGATATCCGCGGATACACATCGTTCTCAGAGGGAAAAGATCCCGAGTATCTCATACAGATTCTCAATGAATATTTCACCGAAGCGGTGGAGATCGTAATAAAACACAGGGGTTATATCGATAAATTTATTGGGGACTGCATCATGGCAGCCTGGGGTGTTCCTCTCCAATCAGAGGATAAAGACGCCTTGTCTGCCGTGTCTTGTGCTCTCGAAATACAGCAGCTGACTGCATCGAAGAAGAGAAGCTTTTTCAAAGGCAGCGCTTCAAAGCTTAAAATCGGGATAGGTATGCATACCGGACCTCTGGTTGCAGGCAATCTTGGGAGCTCCAGGCGGATGAACTACACCGTTATCGGCGATACTGTAAATGTTGCCGCCAGACTGGAAGGTGTTGCCGAGCCGGGAGAAGTCATTATCACCCAGGAAACTCGTGACTTTCTGGGGGACTCTTTCCGCCTGAGAAAGAAAAAGCCTGTAGTTGTCAAAGGTAAATCGAGTCCCATTCCCATTTATTCCGTTTTAGGAAAGGTTAGTTGAAAGGAGGGTTTATGGTATCATTCTTCGATTCAATTCGCTTTGGACCTTTTCAAACAGCTTCAATATGGCTGCTGCCGGGAATAGCAGCACTCATTTTTCTGTCCGTAATTGGGCTCTTGCTCGGTATCCAGTTCAGGCGTAATAAGTTTAAAAATATATTACAAAGAATCATCGATTCTCCTCACCTTGCCCGTACACTCGTCCTGGAAATATACGATCAGAAAGCCCTCCTGGGCTGGTCCGGCTTAATCGATCGCTTTGCCCGTAGAGAAAGCAGGGAGATAATTGATCTTTTGGGCATGGACTTACTCTGGATTAAAAGGTTGACCGAACACAAGAGGAAACGAGATTTCCTTCGTGTTCTGCGATTTGCTCATGAAAAGGGACTCTTCCAATGCTTTCTTTTGAGCCTTGAAAACAAACGCCTTGCATCCCGTCTCTTTCAATGGCTCGATGAAACCGGTGAATTTCTTCCTTTGAGAATACTTGCCCTCTCCGGCCAGGGAGAAGAGTTCAGCGGTAAGGCTGCCCACGATCTTTTTACGGCGCATCTCGACGAGATTCGTGAAATGGCGGGAGACCCTGAATGGGCCTGCCGATATTTCTCACTAAAAATCCTTCTGCATGATGAGGATGAGCTGACGGCTCGAGCCATATGGGAGACTTTCGAAGATTCTCATCCCCTAATCAGAAGAACCGTAGCAGCGGAATTCAACCACGATGACCGGCATAAACTGTATTCGGAAATTTTTAAGCTGCTCATCGACGATCCTGTCTTTGAGGTCAGAAGAACGGCCTGGGAGAGAATTCATCTAGATTTCTCCGATCTTTATTCCCTTAACCCTAAGAAACTTTCTGATAATGAAGTCTTCCATATTCTCGAGCTGCTGAGAATCAACTCCAAGAAAGATGAGAACTTTGCTTTACAGTATCTGGACAGTGCTCATCTGGATCTAAGGTATTCCGCCGCTCTTTTCCTTGAGAAATGCGGCACATTAGACAGGCTCTGCATGGATGTAGATATGGGAGATCGGCAATCCCTCGAGAGAAATTATCTTCTTCTCGAAAAGACCGGGGAAGTTAATGTTACATCTTTCCTCAGCGCCTTTGAAAGAACCAGTAATCCTGCGACTCTTCTGTTATGTGTCAAAATACTGCTGAAAATAGGCCACCGGCCGAAAATCACGGAAGCGGCAAAGAGAGTATTTCGCCTTTTCGACGGCGGCCAGGAGTATCGGGAACTCTACGAAACCATGCTCCAGTGCATCTTCCATCATGGGAATGACGAAGCCTTGAAACTCCTCGACAAGGAGCTATTCAGAAGAAAGGGTGATAAGAACCTGTTGAATTTGATCCTTCCCAATATACCCGAGAGAGGAGACCATGTGTTTGTCGGTTCTCTTCTCGGTTTTTTTAAAGACCGGGATTTCCCGGCAAAAAAGGAACTGAGAGAAACACTGAGGAGAATGCCTAATTCACTCGTGCTCCCGGATATATTTGACATTATTAAAGCAGAAAGAGATGTCTATGATCACACGATAAGGATGCAGGCTATTATCCAGCTTACTGAAATGAAAATGCCTTATTGTCTTCAGACAATCCTTGAAAACCTCCCCATCCTTCCATTGGAAGAAGCCAGGCAATCCGCCGTAATTCTTTCAGAATATCCCCGCCAATTCTTCATCGAAAAAGCAGAATCGCTCCTGCAAACAACAGACAGCAAAATACGAGCGAC
Source organism: uncultured Spirochaetaceae bacterium (assembly GCA_965371685.1). Classification (GTDB taxonomy): domain Bacteria; phylum Spirochaetota; class Spirochaetia; order SZUA-6; family CAZLRN01; genus CBDUZM01. Next base: position 2,634 of record CBDUZM010000294.1, read on the forward strand.
TCTTATTGCCTGCCTTCCCGCTACGGGAGAAACCGAATTCCTGAAACCGATCCGACAATCCCTGAAAGATGCGGATCCCGAAGTCCGTATCGCAAGCCTCTGGGCACTGGTTGAATTTAAAGATATGCGCTCACTTAACCAGACCGTATCAATGCTCAGAGATCCCATCGAAAGAGTTCGTGTAGAAGCGGGGAAGGCTTTAGGGTCCTATGGTTCGGATGAGGTTCTCGGAAAGATGAAGGAAGTGCTCTACGATGAAAACGAAGTCGAATCGATACAAAAAGCTGTAATCCAGGGTCTAGGTGCTTCGCGTTCTCTCAAATCCATCGATATTCTTACTGAAAAATTGGAAGACGAGGGAAATCTCCAAAAAATTATCCGGCAGGCTCTTACACAAAAGACGGATAAAAAGGAGGTTGCCCTGCTTATAGACAGCTTCAAAGACGCTGGCCCGGCCCTTCGAGACCAAATCAAGGGCGTATTCAAGGCAATGGGTGAGGAAGGAGAAGAGGCTCTTGTCGAGCTTATAAGGGAAGAGATTCCTTCCCTTCACGCCAATATCGCAGAAATACTTGAATCCACCGGCTTTGTGGCGAGTATGGTAAGGAAACTTTCTCATCGATATTCCCGGGTCCGCAGAGACGCAGCCGATCTGCTTTCCCTTCTCGGCACAGAATCCGCGTTTCGCGGCATGGTCCTGGCTGCAAGGGATCCCGATGATGAAGTTCGTGTCAAGGTTATTCGCGCACTGGAAAAACTGGAAACGGATGAAGGGAAGGCTATTCTTTCCCGTCTTGAAAGCGACCCGGACAGGAGGGTGAGAAAATACACCCACTGGGCTCTGGAAAGGCTTAAGGCAAAATCTCTGTGAAGTCTGTAAAGTTTACAATTTTTCTCAGTGCTCTTCTTTTAGCTCTTATTTCAATGTCGTGCCGAAATGCCGCAACCCTTACAGCGCCGGTAATTCGATCAGATTTAAGTGACCGCCCGGTCTATAGACTACTTGACGGTCCCCATTCAACAGACAGAAAAGAAAACCCGGCAAAAGAGCATGACGAAAATGTGGAAGGCCTTTACATTGAAGAGCGCTTCATACTTTCCTACGATCTGGATGACTACCGAACCGAAGTTATTATAAAGCAGGCGCCCAATAACGGAAAGACAGCTCTTATTATGGCAGGCGCTCACGGAAACGAGCCCGGAGGTTATCTCGCTCTTCTTGATTTTATAAAGAACTACAGGCCCAACAGAGGAATAATGGTAATTCTCCCCCTTCAGAATCCTATTGCAAGAAAGAAAAACACACGTTCATCCGCCGGACCGGTATTGAATAATTACTACAATTTCAGCCGGGCCTTTCCGGCAAAGAATCCGCTGCCCGAACGGAACGAGTGGATATGGAGCCAGTTTAAAGGGGTAAACGATTCGTGGTGGTGGTATGCCGGCGATCAAAAACTGACTGAAGATGGAATCATCCCTCTTTCTGTAAGGCTGGCTAATACGATTGACGGTCTGCTCGATGAAGAAGGTCACAGAAAAGCTCTGGATCCTCAGATAAAGAGGGCGGCACAAAATATCTACAAACTTATGCTGGGGGAATTTCCCGACGGATCAAAACGTTACGATCAGATCGATATTCTTATTGATATGCATGAGGCCGCCTGGTTTTACCAGGACGTTCTCTGTGCGGATGACGATGATTCCCGTTTACTGCTGGAAACGGTTCTGCCGGAAATAAACAGAAACCTTCAGGAAAGAGAGCTCAGTCCGGTAACCGTCTTTTTTTCTCCCATACCGACCAGCCCGGCCTGGACCGCCAGGTATGAGCTGCCCGAACCCGCCCTGGCTGTAACAACAGAAACAGACAGACGCCTGGCCATGGATAAGAGGCTGGCCGCTCAAACGATATACCTGGAGGTTATCTTAAATCATCTGGGTTTCGAACTGGTATCTCTTCGAGATTGAACCTGTCTACTCATTTCTTTCCACCGGAAGCGGCCGTTTATTATCGATGCCGCCGTTCCCATTATCTCTTTACCGGACATCGGCGAGATACTCGATTGGTGTGACAGTCTGGTGGAAGTTTGCCTTCGAACCGGAAAGCACTACATGCTCGGAGAAACCAACAGGCAGGGGATTGGACGACCTACAAGATTTTCTGATATGATAA
>CBDUZM010000295.1:0-4793 GCA_965371685.1 uncultured Spirochaetaceae bacterium
TTACCCAACTCAAAAGTCTTAAAGAAAGCACATAATGTTTCATATAAACTACAACGACGCAGGTATTATTGGATTCAGGTTGGACTGGATCTTTGATGACATGTTCAGCAGCACGATAAGCACGGATTATGACAGGAACAGAAACGGCGCCTTCGAGAGTGATGAAGTTGATGCTGTGCGGGAAGGCGCCTTTTCAAACTTACGGAATTACAACTACTTCATTTTACTTGTCTCGGAAAATCGGGAGGTGGAAATAGAAGAAGTTCAGGACTTCAAGGCGGAAATCATCAAAAGCAAGGTACGGTACAGCTTTTTTGTACCGTTTAAAATCGAAGCTGATTCTCGGTTAAGAGAAATTAAGATCGGCGTATTTGACGACACCTACTTCTGCGATGTTGAGTATGCGGAAGAGTCCCCAGTTGTAATCAACGCCCACGTAAGTATTGACAGCTCATATCGTCTTTTTAAGGATGCTGAGAATGCATACTGGTGCGGTCAAATCATTCCTAAAGTGATCCTGCTGCAATTCAGAAAGAAATGAACCGGAAAACATTCATAATCATACTTCTTCTTCTCTCTGTCTCATTTCTCTATGCCCAGGATAATCCATTCATATCAAAGGACGATTCAAAGACAGATCAGGAGCAATTTGTCAAACGAATTCATTACCCAAAAATTTTTCAGAGGTTCATGAACGTAATCGCTTCGGTTCAGCATTCCCTCAATAACAGGCTGAGCGAACTCACAAGGACTATAAAGGAAGAGAGAGATGCCGGGGCTTTCCTGATTCTCATAGGCATATCTATACTGTATGGGATTATTCATGCCCTTGGACCCGGACATGGGAAGACCATTATGGTTTCCTATGCTTTAGCAAATCCACTGAAACTGAAAAACGGCATTCTGATAGGGGTTTCTGTCGCTTTTCTCCATGCATTATCAGCGATTGTTTTCGTTTCAGTAGTATATCTAATATTGGAAATGTCCTATTTCGCATCTTTCGACAGTCAAAAAAGAATAATCAGCCTTGTAAGTTATGGCTTAGTCAGCCTGCTGGGAGTGTTTTTACTTGTGAGAGCTTCGATTGGGATACATAAGAGACGAAATACAGAAAGTGGTCCTGCGCATAACATAAAGAAAACAGGCAACACGAAAGCATTTGAGCTGCTAACGGTGGCACTGCTCATAGGACTTGTACCATGCGAAGGAGCTTTGTTTGTGCTCATTTTTTCGATTTCCATGGATATTTACCATATCGGTATTCTACTGGTGCTTGTAATAGGGTTTGGAATGGCAATCACGATAGGGACAACGGGAGTGATAGCTGTCGGGCTGAGGAAAAGCTTGTTAGGAGTTTCATCAAGGCGCCGGAAGGTGGCATATCTCCTGGAGTCGATTTTTGAAGTGGGCGGTGGTGTTCTTGTGCTGATCCTGGGAAGTATGTTGTTCCTGGCGAATCTATAGTAAGACTGCTTTCAAGTGGAATAAGATTGCATTTTAAAATCAGTTGGGATGTACACGAAAAAAGGGCTACTGGTCATCATTTCTTAGAACCAGAATCCTGTGACGTTGATGTTCCGGGATTGGATGGTCTCAGATTCTGCGGTGTAGGGTTAACCGGGGAGGTAGTGACCTGACCATTATTTCCGCCTCGGATAATCTGCCCTTCTTTAATGCGCTGCTGTTGATACCTACCTCTAAAAAAGCTTGATGTAGATTTATTGGATTGAAGAGATAGAGAGGCGATGGATTCAATTTTTTTCCGGTGCCCGAATGGGCATCAGGAATATCCATCATAGAATGGGCGATACTGGACTTGAACCAGTGACTTCTACCGTGTGAAGGTAGCACTCTAGCCGCTGAGTTAATCGCCCGAACTCACTGATTAAAATTATATATCAGATTTGATTTGTTGAGTCAAGATAACACGCAAAAATGCGTTACTCTAATCCCCGGCACATGGAATGGATAATCCCTCTATGGAGCAGGCCCGGTCGTCGTATCGGCGGCAAACACCGTTTTGCCGTTCCTTATTGTTTGTTCCACCTCCAGGCGGGGCGACCCTTCTTGGAATCTAAATAAAACGAGGTTCGCCGGCGATCCTGTTTCGAGTTTTCCGTAAGTGTAGGGCAGCGAAAGAAGTCTGGCAGGATTTTCCGTGCATAACCTGACTGCTTCGTCCAGCAGACTATTCGTGGCAGTCATGAAGTGGGGAATATCCCAATCAAGCATATGTCCTGAACCGGCCAAAATTGAAGAACCGGGCAGGCCTAAATGACCATCTTCATGGATCTCTACCTTTATATTTCCCCATCTGTACTTTCCCGGCGCCAGACCTCCCAGGGGTGAGACATCGCTGACGAGGATGAGCCTGCTTGGATCTTTCGCGCGCCGGAAGACTTTTACTACCGCAGAAGGCAGGTGGAATCCGTCTGTGACGATGCTCGCACAAAGCTCATCGTTGGCCAGCTGTTCCCAGATGTAATTGTCGAGGCGCGGTAAGAGAGAATGACTTCCGTTGCCCAGATGGGTGGAAAGCCTGGCGCCGGCTTTTGCAGCCGCATGTATGAGTTCCGCCGGGGCGTCCGTGTGCCCTATGGCGGCAACAACTCCCGTGTCTGTTATCCTCTCGATAAAATCGATGGCGCCTTTTTTTTCAGGCGCCAGGGTGACAATTTTTATTCTTCCGCGGGCGGCGTTTTGCCATGCTTCGAACTCCCCGAAGTCGGGATTCCTTACGTAATCGGCGTCGTGCGCGCCCCTGGGGCCGTTTCCTTTTGAGATGAAAGGACCTTCGATATGAAAGCCGGCAATAGCAGCGCCGATCTCAGGATCTTTTTCTGCCTCATCAGCCATGGTTTCCAGGTTTTTGACGATCCTTTCACGTGGACTGGTAATAATCGTCGGCATATGCTGGGTCGTGCCGGATTCCGCCAGCCTTGAAATGACTTTTTCCATTCCCGATCCGGTAAGTTCTTCAGAACTGTAGTCGATACCGGCATAGCCATTCACCTGGATATCGAGAAACCCGGGAGCTATAAACGGGAGGTCTCCTTCTTCCGGAATCTCAATGATCCGGCCGATTCGACCTTGGGAAACAGTCACCTCTAATAATTTTCCCGAAAAAACAGATATACCTTTGAGTCTTAAATCTTTCTCTTTCATACTCGTTATCCTCTTTATAATACCTTTAGCCTATTAGCCTATATGTTGCAAGAATACTCTTTATTTTTGATTATACCGTGTTTCTTCAGGTGTACGATTCAGTATGAAGGCAGGAATGCGGGAGAAAATCCGCAACTGCCTTTGTAATATTATATTTTTTCTTTTTCAAGTAATCTATATATTCACTCAGCGTTTGAATAGCTCTTCTTTTATCCATGCTCTTAATTTCGTCTTTTTTCATATACGTTACTGATTATAGTATAACTGGTAATCGTGATCTTTGAAAGATCATGATTAAGGAATTTATCTCAATGACTTTTGTGTTTCACCTCTTCCGGGCCGATGATAATATTAGAGCGTACCTGTATTAAATAGCAAAATATGAATACGTTGTCTGATTTTTTATACATTATTCGGGCTTCCGGAAGGAAAGTCCGATATGGTGAGGCTAATTTCTTTTATTATAAGAAATTATTACAATACTTTTGCTCAGAGTGTTGGCATGAATCTTGCATCTATATAAAGAAGTAATGGAACAGGCAAGAGTATCTACTGCATTTATATTTAATAAGAGCGCACGCGAACAGCTTCGTACAGAGGTCATACGCAAAGCGATTCATCTTCTCGTTGCTGTTGTTCCCGTAATTGCATCCTTCAACCACTATCTTGCTGTCGGCCTGTTGGGCGGGGGAACGCTTATCTATATTCTTGCCGAAAAGGCCAGACGAAGCGGATACTCGGTTCTCCTGATATCCGACCTTACCCTTATAGCATCCCGGCGGCACGACAGGGGGCGATTTGTACTTGGACCGGTTACATTAGGTATTGGCGCCATGCTCGCCCTTCTCTTATACCCGAAAACTGCGTCTACCGTCGCTATTTTTGCCCTGGCTTTCGGAGACAGTGCCGCTGCTCTTATAGGAAAATCCGTCGGCGGAATTAAAATTCCCCTTACCAGGGGAAAGACCCTGGCGGGCAGTTTCGCCTGTTTCTCCGTTGTTCTGGCAGTCACCTATCGTTTTACGGGCAATTTTTCTGTTTCGCTGGTTATCGCACTGTCGGCAAGTATATTCGAGGCGCTTCCTGCCACCGATATGGACAACATTATCCTTCCCGTCGGCACGGGTTTCGTCGCTTCCCAGCTCCTATCGTCCTGATAGAATCCCGCTTCTATTCTCAAAGGTAGACTATACCCAAAGGTAAACCTGGTTCATCTGGCGGATGAAAAGCAGAATTCCTGCTATTCCCAGCACCAATCCAGCCACAATTTGAACTGGTGAAGATACAAAGGTAATACATTCCTTGCCGATGACCACGAGAAGCACTGCCAGCGCTGCCAGTGTGAAACGACGGTTCTGCCGTTTAAAGGAAGCCACGATAAAATTAATAGTGGAAAAGAGCTGCGCCGCCAGAATGACCAACCAGACGGCTGCTTCGTCTCCGAGGCGATACAGGAAATCCGACAGGAATAACGATGAATCCAACGGTATAGCGGAAGTCAGGGTAAGGGAAATCAGGAGTCCAACCAGCAGGAGTATCCCGAATTTTCGGTAACGAATATCGATGGCAAACAGACTGGAAAGGAAGAGGGATATCCATCCGAAGAACCGTCCGAAATAGATGAAACG
>CBDUZM010000296.1:0-4776 GCA_965371685.1 uncultured Spirochaetaceae bacterium
GGATAATAATATCTGCACCGCAGGACTTAAGACAAGTGAATAAATCCTGTTCATAGTCGTCCGGATCCGGATGGGTATAAATGGATATATGATAGGAGGGAATTCCATGGCTTTTTGCCAGGTCCAATGCACCTGATTTGCTGTTGTTGCTGATGGCCGCGGCTATCCGGACGTTTTTCAGATCTCCGGATTCAATTTTCTTAAGAAGCGCTCTGAAATTGCTCCCTGTTCCAGAGGCAAACACTGCGATGTTGGAAACCATTTCGTAATCCCTTGTCCAGAACATCTGCCTATCATAATCAGATGAGCCCGTCAAGCTTGCAGCATTTAAATCATTATGCTGCTACAATCGCTTAGTCTTTCCATTATAGCTTAGATAGTTTATATTCTAAAAATATTGGGGGAGAGATGAGAAGAATTCTACTCGTACTTGCATTAGCGGTACTCCTTAGTTCCTGCATAGGAATTGATAGCAAGGTAAAGTTTAATAAAGACGGAAGCGGTGTAATTGTCCTTACATATCGAGTCTCGAGGCGGCTTGTAGACCTGGGAGGCCTTCAAGACGATGTTCCCCTGCCGTTGAGTGAAGAGGATTTTCGTTTCGCTTTAGAGGGAAAGCCGGGTCTGAAGCTTCTGAGGGTTAAAGAAAAAAAAGATGATAGAGATGTTGTAGTCGGCGCGGAGATGTCCTTTGATCGAATCGAATCATTCACAGAGCTTGACAGCTTCCGTGATATGCCTATGAGCCTGGTGAAAGAGGGAAGCGAGTACGTATTCGAACAGAAGCTTTTAGCAGCTCAGGAGGATAAGGAATCAGTGGACGACGAAGCGGAGCTACTATCCCCGATGCTCGACGGGTATGAATTCTCCTTCACCGTGACGGCGCCCACGCCTGTCACCTATCATAACCTTGGTGAGCTCTCAAGGGACAAGCGCAGCGTGACTTATACCATACAGCTGGCGGAGTTGATCTCCCGGATAGAGGAAATCGTTCTGATAGTCAGGTGGAAGGGTTGATAAACTGGCGGTCATAGAGCTCTCGATAGATGCCGCCCCCGGCAAGCAGCTTATCGTGCCGCCCGCGTTCAACGATTCTTCCCTTATCCAGAACACAGATCATGTCAGCGTTTATAACCGTGCTGAGCCGATGAGCTATAATGATTGACGTTCGCTCGGAAAAAAGACGCTCCAGGGCTTCCTGGATCAGCGTTTCGGTAAGGGTGTCAACGCTGGCAGTGGCTTCGTCCAATAGCATGATCTTTGGATCCGCCAGTACTGCCCGGGCTATACAGACGAGTTGTCGCTGGCCGCTCGAAATATTGGCGCCTCCCTCCTGAATCAAAGTTTGATAGCCGTCGGGAAGACTCGTGATAAAATCGTGAGCGTTGGCGGTTCCGGCGGCTCGCAATAGGGCTTGCTCCGATGCTTCAGAAGCGCCGAACCGTATATTGTCGGCGATGGTCCCGGAGAAGAGAACAGGATCCTGAGAAACCAGTCCCATCTGTCTGCGGAGAGAGCGCTGTTCAACATCCCTGATATCCCTCCCGTCAATCAATATGGCGCCGCCAGAAACATCATAGAGGCGGGCAACCAGATTAACCATAGTTGTCTTTCCCGCTCCTGTTTGACCGACCAGGGCGAGACTCTGTCCCGGCATTACTGTTATATCGATATTATGCAGCACAGGCTCGTTGCTCTTATAAGCGAAGCTCACATTCCTGAATTCCACCCTGCCTTCTATGGGGGGCATGACGACGGCATTTGGCCGGTCTTTTATACTCGGTATGGTATCCAGGAGCTCAAGGACTTTTTCCCCGCCTGCCATAGCTGCCTGCATGGTGGTGTAGACCTGGCTGAGTTCCTGGATAGGCCGGAAAAAACGTGTTACATACGCGAGAAAAGCTACAACGATTCCCAGTGTGAGCTGTCCGGACACCACCGCTCTACCCCCGAACCAGAGAACAATACCCGTAGCCAGGATAGCTAGAAACTCCACTACGGGGAGAAATATGAAGGACAGGGACATGGCTTCGATATGGGCTTCCCGATTGGAGCGGTTTACCCGGTCAAATCTCTTCTGGGTGGCTTTCTCCTGTGCAAAAGCCTGGATCACCTTCATGCCTGATAGGTTTTGAGCTAAATCACCGACCACGGCCGCAATTTTGCTTCTAGTGTTACTGAAAGCCACCCTTGCTTTTTTGGCAAACAGATAGGTGGCGAGGACCATCAGAGGCATTACTGAGAACGTCATTAAGGCCAGAATCGGGTTCAAACTCAGCATGATGCTGACGATTCCCACCAGGAGCAGGCTGTCCCCTATAACAGTGACTAACCCTTGAGAGAGGAAATCGTTGATGATTGCTACGTCGTTGATTATTCGAGACAGTGTAATTCCCTTAATATGTGTGTCATGATAACCAAGATGGATTTCTTGAAGATGGCTGAAAAGATCCCTACGGAGAGCCGCCAGAACGCTTTGTCCCACCCACGAGAGAAAAAATCGCTGCCCTGCAGTGGTTAAATAGAGGGCCACATAAACGGCCGCGATAAGGAGGGCTGTATTGGCAAGCGCGGTGAGATTGCCGGCTTCTATGTGTTTGTCTATGGCTATTTTAATGAGATAAGGAGTCAGCAGACTCATGCCGGAGGAGGCGATCATGAGGATGATCGCAAAAAGCATGCGGTGCCAGTGGGGTTTGAGGTAAGAAAAGAGTCTCGTGATGATCTTCAGGCTGAATGCCTTGCTGTCTTGAACGTCACCGAACGTTTGTAGAGCTCCCCTGGGCCCATGAATGGAAGAGTCGCCGGTGCCTATGGAAAAACTCATTGATTATTCTCCTGGTTAAACCGGACCGTGTGCCCCTCGGCTTTATCTTCTGTTTTGAGCTGCATGTGGTAGATATCGGTGTATATGCCTGAGCTCTCTATCAGCTCACTATGGGTTCCCCTGCTGACGATTTTTCCTTTGTCGAGCACAAGGATAAGATCCGCTTTTTTTACAGTACTCAAGCGTTGGGCTATTACAAAGGAAGTTCTTCCCCGCATTAAATTTTCCAGCGCCAGCTGGATAAGACGTTCCGTTTCGGTGTCCACACTTGCGGTAGCGTCGTCGAAGATGAGAATTCGGGGATCGCTCAGGAGGGCTCTCGCTATGGCGATCCGCTGCTTTTGACCTCCGGAAAGGGTGTCCCCCCTTTCACCAACAACAGTCTCGTAAGCTTGAGGCATGGCATTGATAAACCGATGTGCCTGGGCGGTTTTAGCCGCGCTGATTATCTGTTCTTCAGAAGCATCGGGAGATCCAAAAGCGATATTTTCCTTAATTGATTTGGCAAAGAGGGTTGTGTCCTGAAGCACGATACCTATCTGAGAGCGGAGGGACTGGAGCGAGACTTGCCGGATATCTCTCCCATCTATCAGAATTCGTCCTTCTATGGGATCGTAGAAGCGGGGAATGAGATTTACAATACTGGTCTTACCGGATCCCGTGGTTCCAAGCAAGGCTATTGTCTGTCCCGCTTTTGCCTTAAAGGATATGTGGGAGAGTGTGTTATGCCTTTTAAAGTAAGAGAAGGAAACGTCTTCGAAAGTAATGTTTCCTTCTATTTTTCCCAAGGTTCCGGCATTCGGGCTGTCGTGCACCTTGGGATTTTCGTCAAGGATCTCAAATACCCGTTCTCCGGAAACCGAAGCCTGAAATAAAGCAGTTATCAACCACCCAAGACGTCGAACCGGTCTCGATAATTGTGAGAGGTATGTGATGAAGGCCACCAACTCCCCGAGAGAAATCTGCTGCCGGACAACCAGATAACCCCCGTACCATATAATGACAACCGTGCCTACATTGGCGATCAAATCAAGCAGAGGCAAATTCCACGCCCTGAGACGTACCGATCTGGATATGAGATCGAACCAGGCGTTGTTTTCCCTGTTGAACTTTCTGATTTCTTCTCTTTCCTGGGCAAAAGCCTTGATTATACGAGAGCCTTGAAGATTCTGTTCCACCCTGGTGGTAAGGACCGCCAGCTGCTGCTGTATGGCTAAAGAGAGGGGTTTGAATTTTTTTCCGAACGAATATCCCCGGTATGCGAGAACAGGCATGGCTGCAAGGGAGAGAAGGGCTAAACGAGCGTTCATGGAAATCAGCACAACTGCCGTTCCCGTAATCAACACAACCCCTTCCGCTATCCGAAGGGTAGCCCGGCCGGCTAAAAACCTTATTCTCTCTACATCCTGAATGGAGCGGGATAAAAGCTCGCCTGTTACCGTTTTATCGTGGTAGGAGAAGGAGAGCTGGCTGAGTTTTGCATGAATGGCATTTCTTATACGGTAGGCTACTCCCTGGGAGACTGTTTCCGACCATCGTCCTTGAAGAAAGGCGAGGATTCCCTTTACAACGGTAACAGCCAGCAAGAGCAATACCAGCCAGCCGATCAAGGGTATGTTTTTCTCGCCGATTCCTTTGTCCATAATCAAACGGATAAGCTGTGGGACGATCAGATTCACACCGTTTATTACAAAGATTAAGAGCCAGCTGGCTAGAGCGATAACCCAGAAAGGGCGCAGAAAAGCCAGGCAGCGAATTAATATTCTTACAACACCGGTGTTTTTTGTGGATTTCAATTTTGCTTTCAACCAACAATCTGTATTGTAATTGTACCGGGCTAATGGAGAAAAATCAACAACCGCCTGAAAACAGGCGGCTTTAGCTCTATTCGAGCGAGGGGGGGCGTGAGCATAGCCGACACCAATCATGCGGTGATTCTTTCTGAGGAT
>CBDUZM010000297.1:0-4757 GCA_965371685.1 uncultured Spirochaetaceae bacterium
CGAGGTTACAAAAAGGCTGAAGGAAGAATTGGGACCCAGTGCGGACTACTTTCAGCCTGCTGATAAGAGCAGGATAAGGTAAAACGGGTCTTAATCGGGCTATTCCCACTCTCCTGTGTCAAGATGAATGGTTACCCTGTTATCCGGCGGTTCCAGGTCTTGCCAGAGGCCCTCGAGAAAAAATTTTTGCGTTCCGGCTATTATCCTGCCCCATAGACCCACTCCTTTGAGATCGAGGATTATAGGGGGGGCTTCTTCATCCCCTATGTAATGAGCCGTCACGGCAGCGGCCACTTGAGGCGCTACGACACGGCCGCTTTTTTCCGAGACTCCGTATCCTCTGAGAGTATTTACGGCAATTTCTTCGATTCCTCTGCCGATAAACTCCCGGGAGTATTCAAAGAAGCCGGAGGGATGGCTGTCAATACGCGTTATGAACTTGCTGGTTACGAGGAGCCTCTGGTCGGGCATGAAATCGAGAATCCTGTACGGGCAGGGATGTGTCACCAGGGCGCCCGTTTCGATATCGTATATAAAATTGGTCCCGCTTTCGCTATTCCACCGCTTAACGGTGATGTCCTGGGCGTGATAGTGACCTGTAAAAACCAGCCGAACGCCGTAATCGGCGAACATCCTGCTTACAGTTTCAAAGTCGTCGACCACATAATCCCCATGAAACTTATCCTGGCCTTCGTAATGCTCGAGCACACCATGATGCATCATGGCTACCACGGCCCTGCCGCCCCGGATTGCTTCGGCCAGCACGTCCTGGATCCAGTCCAGCGTGGAAGGATAGAACCGGCCGTTGGTAATCGGATCCTCTTCGTTTTCCCGGTAGCAGCATGAATCCAGGGCCAGCAGCCAGAGCCCGGGAAGAGGCTCTGCAACATAGCTCAATGAATCGGGATCTGAAAAGATCGCCTCTTCATAACCGAAGGCCTTATAGATCTGCCGGAACTGCCCGGGGGTTACATTCTCCACCGGTTCTGTTTTGTCGTCCATAAAACGCACCGCGTGAGGGTTCAGGATGTCATGATTTCCCGGCACAACATAGATCGGTGTTCCGGCGGCCTCTATCCGGCTGAGATAGCGGGCGATAAGATCGTGAGAGCTCCGTTCCCCGTCCTTGGTTAGATCCCCGGGGAGGAGGATGAAGTCCGCCCCTTCTTGAAGCATCTCTTCGACGGCCTGTGCCAGTATTTCTTCACTTTCCACGAGGAGCTTTCTGTCATCGAGCAGGTATTCCTCGAATGCACTTCCCGATATGCCCAGGGAGGTGTCATATATATGAGGATCGGAAAAAACCACCACCCAGGCCCGGGGATACGAAGGTCGCCGCTGCTGGAGTGCAAGCTCTAAGTCAGGATCCATCTCTTTCAGGATGATTTTTTCGGTCGCGCATCCGACGAGCAGTAAAATTAGAAACAGCAGTATGCAGAGCGCTTTCAATAGATGCTTCATGGTTTACCTCCCGTGAAAATAATTGACGCACTATTATAACGCAGTATGTTGGTCTGTGCTACACTAAAGGCTACAAAATCACATTTAACAGATATGAGAATTATTTCTAAAAGTTATGGTATTTTATTGACGATTAAAGCGTTAAGCTTCCACGAATTTCGTCCGTGTAAGAAATCCAATTCGAGCCGCAGGGAAGCATCCTCTGCCAATTGTATCATAAAGCTTTCTGTCGTGAACCAACCCTTACGGTCAAGAGAAGTAACCGTGAACTCACTTCCTGGAAGACATGTCTGTATCCGTGTATCGTTCCCGGTATTGACGTCACCAGAGACGAAGAGAATCCGATAACGGCCGGCTGTTAGATCTACTGCGAAGGCATTCGGCTGGCTGCCTGCTATGAAGTCCCGACGCAGCGGATCGGGCTTGCCGCGGTCTGTGTAAGTCAGGCCTTTGAGGCTCTCCCAGCCAAATCCAATTTGTGGGGAATACATATTCTCCACCGTGATGCGGCGGAAGTCCGGCCCTTTCTTGCCTACCCCGTGTATTTGACGTTCTAGAATCTCACGGTAGTTCTTGGGAAGTCTCTCAGCTTTCTGAGAAAAATCGAACTTATAGACAGTCATTCGGGAGACTGCCTGATCTCCGGCATAGAAATCATGCGTGAAATCGTCAAGGTGTCGAATGAAATCAGTGTTCTCGTCCTTACCCAAATAGACTCTCCTGTGGGACCTGGCCGTATGGACCAGCACCTTTGTTCCTGTGTTAACTACGGGAGGTAGTAGGGGCTTAACTGGTTTTCTTCCAATTGGTGCAATCTTATAAGTTGAGCCTATCTCAGTGGCAAGGTTGAGAAATCCCTGCTTACCCTCATCAAAGACAACCGGTTTGCCGTCCTTGAGAATTTTGAGACTCTCCCCTGGAAAGGGGTTTACTATAGACAGCGTTCCGCCAAGGTCACTCACAATGGTAACTTCAACCGTCCGCTCAGACATCCTCCTTGCCGAAACCTCAAAACCTCCTTCTGCCAGAAAACCTTCGAACGATACGTTGCTCCAGGACGCTGGAACCGCCGGAAAGACCTCGATTACTTCATCGAAGCTCTGCAGAAGCATCTCGTTTATAGCCGCAACCAATGCACTGTTGGCTTCAGTAAGTGGTGGACTGTGAACCGGCTCAACGGTCACCAGGCAGTTCTGGATCCATCGTTCAGTTTCCTCGGCAAGCATTCCGTTAGAACGCATTTGAAGTTCGATACCCAACTTATACAGAGTTGAGAGCGCTTCGTTTCCCCGACCCAGCCTGGCAGCAGAAGCGGCAAGCCAGCCGAAATTGTGAGTGCCGATAGCCTGCCGCTTTTTTGCGTTATTCCAGGTTCGAAGCCACAGTTCTTGAGTTGCACGGTCGCTGCGTTTGCTGAACTCGCCTATCGGATAGAGGGGCATCAAAGGTGAGGAGTGAGCAAGCTTTATATCTGCTGCTGCCAATTCGGAGTCCTTGATGACGCAGCCGAACTCATCTGTTTCACCCTGGGGATACAACGGTAAATGAGACAGTAAATTATTCCAACGCTCTGCTTCGGTATGATCTTCTTGTAATATCTTATTTGCCGCGATCGCGCATCGAAGGAGAAATTTCAGGCAGGCTAAAGTTATCGTTGAATTGCGTGTTAAGGGTCCTTGTTCGGGGGAAACATCTGGAAAGATGTAGTACTTTTCGGCAACTCCATCCCACCGGAGCCGTCCTTCGTAGAACCTGAGAATTTCACGAAAGAGCGGATATGCCCGTTTACGCAGAAACTCTACGTCGCCGCTGTATTGGTAATGCCACCAGAAATATTGGGCACACCAGGGCCAGATACAGTTGTAGAAAGTATGGGGATAATCAGTGGTAATTCCTTCAAGTTTGTAGAACTCCTTAGCGAACTCACGCGCAGCCGGAATATAGGATTCCAATGCGCTGTAAAAGCAGTTACCGATATCCGGATGGTTGGCTGTATAGATGGGCCAGAAGGCCTGTTGAATGTTTACGTCCCAGTACCAGGTGCTGCCCCATTGGCTGGGGGGACAGGTATCCCACAATCCGTTCAACCCGCAGGCCTGTTGGTAAAGACGTGATCCCCTGCCGCAGGAGCAGTCCAGAGTGTAGAGCCCCAGATACCAGAGCCGTTCAAGCATCGGGTCAGGTAGGTCCACACGCGATTTAGTCCAGAAATCCATCCAGTAGCGGGAATGACTGTCCTTTTCCTTAGGTAAAGCTTTTCCAACTGCTTGCAGACGTTTCTCAGCCGAGGGGACCAGGTCAGGACTTTCATATTCCGTCACTAAGGTTGCTAACCAGTGGAAATTCCCTTCCTTATCCGGTGAAGAAACACATACCTGAGCCTCCTTTATATCTGACTCCGATGCCCACCCGACAGCTTGACCCGCCAGAACGAATCTGAAGGGTTCGTTGCCTTGCTCAGGAGTCTCACCGTCGCCATAGAACGATCCGATAACCAAGGATGTACCGTTGTCAGTCTTGCCGATTTTACGCTGCACATTTCTTCCGCGAATGTCAGGTACTGAAATATCTATCGCCTCAATCCATGGCTGCCCGGAGACAGATATCCCCATACAGACTACCGCTTTATCCGGCAATACCCGTGCCTCAAGCTGTGTTACTCCATCCTTGGATTTGATTACGAAAGTAATTATACCGGTCAAAATATCCAACTTCAGGGTCCGATCAGTTATGTCTGCGTCTTTGTGTAACCGTAGAGTTATCTTTCCGGCAACAACATGGCTGGTTCCTGTGCGGATAACTCCATATTCCTCCCGCGTGTGCGGCTGGAGACGCTCATTATAGGAAATTTCCGGAGTATCTTTAGCCGTAAGAGCCTCTTTCTCGACCCCCTTAAGAGTGAAAGGCGGCATACCATGTTGGGCGAAGACCATACCTTGCTTGTCTCTCGCATACATGCCCAGAGAGCGGTAATAAACATCATAGTGGTTTATGATGAAAACCAATCGTCCAGGTGGATGGAAGACCATACCCCCGAAGTGACCATTTCCCAAGGGCAAGCCTTCATCTCGAGAGGAGTGGCAATTATGGTACTCGATCACCTGCGATTTGGCTATTGGTGAAGTTTGTTGGGTAGACATAGTAACCTCTCTTTCTATGAACTCAAGTATCTATGTGGCTTCAAACCTTATAGCCGCAAAGAGTCCCAGCTTCGGGATCACTAACTCCCCTGCATACCTCTCCCGCCCGGCTGGGGTTATTATCTCTTTGGGCTTCCCCATCCCTGAATAAGTCAC
>CBDUZM010000298.1:0-4749 GCA_965371685.1 uncultured Spirochaetaceae bacterium
CGTTACGATTACAGCAGCTCCTTTTATCGAGAGCAGGGCATTCCAGGAGCGCAGCGCTTCAAAAGGTATGGTAAATAAAAAAATAATGAAAAAGAACACTTCCGCAGATGCTGTTCTCCGGTAAACACTTCGCAGCATAAGAGCGGCTGTAAAAGAGAAGATAATAAATAGAAAGATACCTGCCGAATACCACAAGTATTGCGTATATGAAGGAGAAGGCGTATTATAGGAGAGCCACCAGCTGTGAGAGGGGAGCTCGGAAACCGGGTGGTTTTGCCAATCAGCTTGATAAAGGAGAAATAACGACAGTGGAAAGCCTGCCGCACAAAGTACAGTAAAGACCATACCCATAATCAGGATATTGTTTCGGAATCTGTAGGTCATAAAGCGTTGGCTACTATTATATCATATATGCATATTTATATACAAAAAATTATAGCTTTGATCAATATGTACGATATTAAAGATAAGCATCAGTGGGAGTTATGATGAAAACAAAAATTCCTATTATTTTATGTGTATGGCTGATATTTTCTCTCCAGGGCTTTCTCT
This sequence comes from uncultured Spirochaetaceae bacterium, assembly GCA_965371685.1. Taxonomy (GTDB): domain Bacteria; phylum Spirochaetota; class Spirochaetia; order SZUA-6; family CAZLRN01; genus CBDUZM01. The sequence continues at coordinate 553 of CBDUZM010000298.1, forward strand.
TTGCCGGCGATATTGCCAATTTCGCCAATCTGGGGTTTTCGGCCGACAACAGGTACTTCATGTTTGCCCAGTATGGCGTTCAGGAGGAAAACTCCTATCCTTACGCCGACATTTTCATTGTCAAGGTCACGACCAACGATTTCGTGGTCCAGGGGGTAAAGCATGCCGTATATCCTCACACTTCTGAACCGGGATTTACCGGGGAAGGCGCCCTCTTTAACCTGCTCGGAGAAAATATTTCGTTGATAAAAAAATACCAAATAAGCCACCTTGAGACCGGTAGAATTCTTTATCTTCTGATTGACGGTGAAACACCCAAAGAGGAGCTGGATTTTCGCGATTTCGTTACCGGTTTTCGGTATAAGGTGAGGCTTCTGCAGAGTGTGTATGGTGAAAATGAAAGTGTCAAATCTTCCTTTTATATCGATCTTACCGTTATCTTTAAAAACGGCACGTCAAAGGACTATCGGATAGGTCTGCCCGGCTATACCAGAAAGGGGGTCAAAAGCTACAGAATAAAGCAGGTCCTTCTTTCACCTAAGGGGAAATCCCTTATTGTCCTAATAGAAAAGGAAGAGGTTGATAAAACCGGTTCAAATATCCGTTATATGGTGGAAACGGTTACCATCGATTGAAACGTTTTCTTATACCTCTGCTGCTGTTACTATGCCTTTCCTGTGCCGTAGATGAAAAACCCCCCTTACTAACGACAACTCGGGCGAGAACATGGTGGTTTCGCTTGAATGAAGGGGTATTGGAAGATGTCGATTTACCTCAATCGACAGATCCCGGATTGCGGAAGCCGTGGACTGTACAGCAAAGGATCGCGGATTTTACGAATTACAATTCCGCACTGTATGCGGCTGTAAACGGTTACGGCGTCGCAATGATTCAATGGGACGGAGATACAGCGCCGACCTATAATTATTTCTACTACCCCGATATCTTTCAGTATAGAACATTTATACAGATGCTTCCCCGGGAAGACGCTATCCTTTGCCACTTCTATTTCAATACTCAGCTCAACATTATTAACAGGGAAGAGCTTTCACAGGAAAGTATCAATCTTATACAACTCCGTATAAGCGGCGGCGATTACGAGATGAATGTCCTGCATCCTCCTTTTCAGAGGCTTAATCCGCGGTGGGAATTGAAAACCCTGCTTCCCGAGGATGAAAATTTATTGTTCTTCGAATGGAAATTATCGGAAGAACGATTTATCGATTTCAGTTACTCCCGCTTCGATCTTTCACAGGCAAAGGAAATCGGGATTACCCGGGAAGCCTTCAGAAGGTCTTACTGGTCGGATAGGCGGGAACGGGATTCAATTAAGGAAGACCTTCATGATTTTATGACATGGCTGACATCGAAGATAGGGGGTCCGGGCTCTTATCATTTTATGGTGAGATCAGAGGGCTCCCCTGTGGTTCACAGGTATCGAATAGAGAAGCGGCAGGGACAAAGTGATGTCCGGACTGTCCGTATTTGCTGCGACAAAGATCCCGATGGAACTGAAATATTATATGCCCTCGATTCCGGGGGGATCGTTTACAGAAACGACCGGGCCCCCGGTGCTGCTCCCCGGGCTTATATCCTGCCCGATCTTCCGGAAAACTTTTTTTACGACGATCTTTATGTGGATAGAGGAAATCTGATACTTTCCTGGGAAGAGGCTGATTTCACCCAGGTAGGATCGGCGGGACTTTTATTTGTCGCCAATCCTGGTTTCTAGGAAATCGCGGATTTGAAGTATTTTCATCATTTAATCCGGATACCAATGTGATATAATATAAGGAGAGATAAGAGCATGAAGAAAAGCAGAGGAATAATTATTGTCCTCTTACTCGTGATGCCCCTGACAGCCGCATTGGGATTAAGCTGGCTGGAGATAGACGTGGGGTTGCTTTACCTTCTCAATGGCGACCAGGACAGTGGTCCCAGCCCTTTGCTCACTACACTCGGTGCTTCAATTCCCATTAACCGGGTCAGCCATCCCCTGGTCTGGAATACCGGACTTCATTTATTCGGCGCCCATTATCAGTATGCTTCAGACCGGGCAACTCCGGCTGAGCTTGAGTTTGCTGATAGCCTTTGGACCCTGGGAATTATGGTTGATTCCACCTTCGGTTATCGTTTCGCTCCGGGAGAAAAGATCGGTTTTGGCGGCGCTGCCGGGCTTGCAGGCGTTTTCAGAATTCCTCTTTTACCGGTGGGCGGCGGTGCTGAATTCTGGGGCGATACCTTCAAGTATTTTCTATCCCGCTTTCTCTATACTGAAGTCATGTTCTTTTTAGATTGGGCGGTCCGGGAAAAATTGACTCTTGATTTTTCCCTGAGGATTCTATACCCGGTTTTTAATCTTTGGGGCGGAGGAACCCTTCCGTTCTATGACCAGCTGATTATAAAGGGACTTATCGGCTTCAGGATACCGCTCGGATTACCAGCTGAATAGTTTCTGCAGTTCGACCCGGTTACAGTTCGTTCTGTTACCGTGTATGCCCCTCTTTTGTGACAAATGGTATGAATTTAACCGACATGATCTTTTCTCTGTCAAAGAAGATATTGCCGTTGATGTCGACCTTTTTCTCCACTTTCATGAGAGTCTGACCTGACGGCGGGCCGACGGGTATAACCATAATGCCGCCCGGTGTAAGCTGTTTTAAGAGGTCCGGCGGTATGTGATCGATACCGCAGGTTACTATAATTCGTTCAAAGGGTGCGTATTCTTCCCATCCGTAATATCCGTCGTCTGCCTTGCGGATTATATTCGCATATTCAGGATAGTCCTTCTCCATCCGGTTGTAAATTTGATCGGTCTCTTCGAGGAGCTCTTCGATGATCTCTATAGAATAAACGTGGTTGGAAAGCTCGGAGAGAATGGCCGCCTGGTAGCCGGAGCCTGTCCCTATTTCCAGAACACGGTGGTCGAAATCCGGATTCAGGATTTGTGTCATGATCGAGACAACCCAGGGATCGGTTATGGTAGCGCCGTATCCGATGGGCAGGTACCTGTGGTCGTAGGCAAGATGCTTGTTTCTATCCCGTATGAATTTTTCTCTCGGAGCGAGCAGAAAAGCTGTAAGGATTCTCTCCTCTTTAATGCTTTCCCACTCGAGAAGGTCCTGAGCGCAGTCCCACCGCCAGTCCACGTAATACTCTTCCTCCGGCCGATGTTCAAGAATCCACCGGACAAATGTTTCCTTATCATCCAGCGGGAGCTCGAATTTTCGCTCCTGCAGATCATAGGCGGAAGTTAGAGGTCGATCTGACCCCAGTTCCCCTGAAGTATTTTCTTTCGGCGAAGGCGCCGGGTTGTTGGCAGGTTCAGGAGTGTTGCTGATATCTGAAAGATAAGCGCTGCTCACCCTTTCAGGATTGTTCGATGTCGTATTACCCCTGTTGAGCTCTCTTCCGATGATAAAACCAGCTTCCCCGGCAATTATCATTAGAAGTATGATGATAATTATCCTCTCGGGTTTAAGAGATGAATGTGGTTTTTTTACCGACCGCTCTTTTTTCTTAATTATCCGGCATTCCGGGCATAGCCCTGTTTCTGCAACATCGATTCCACATTCCGGACAAATCGGCATATTATGGTTCCTCCGGGATTAGCCTTGTGTAATGACTAAGAATGAGTGGGTCTTTACCTTGATGGCATTCATGATCTCTTCAGCAGGATAGTAGCGGTTCTTACCAAGATTGCTTCCATCCGCATATTTTAAACGATCCCTGACCCAATCACTGGGAATCGGATCGTAAACAATAAAGTATTCGCCGTCGAGGCTGTATCCCTTGATTATGATATAGTGCCCAACCGTGTCCTTGTAATACCTGCCGAAAAAATCGGCTTGCACATTTCCCTTAGTTCGCGTTATTTTTCCCGTATCCAGCAGGATAATTGCTATTTTACCTTCATCGATTATCTTGCGTATATCCTGCGGGTTGTACACTGTGTGGTATTTATGGGAAACTTTGTACTGCTTGAATACATTAATCATATGTTGAAATCCGATCTTCCCTTCCTCGTTAGGCATCCCTATAAGCTTCCTGATATTTCTAACTTCTACGTTTTGATTCTTGGCCCAGTAGATAGCCATGGAAATGCAGGAAGGGCCGCAGTTTCCGTTGACTCCTGTTCTGAACTGGGTCTTATACCACTCTGCATCCGGTTCGGGAACGTGCCTGGAAGGTATCGGG
>CBDUZM010000299.1:0-4748 GCA_965371685.1 uncultured Spirochaetaceae bacterium
CTCTACGATCCTGACAACGAGAAATATTCTTGCGGTGTCGGATTAATTGCCCGCGTTAAAGGAAAGAGAAGTCATCCCGGTGTTTTTGCTGTCAGGGATATACGCCGGGTCAATCAGTGGTAGTATGGGCAATAAACGAAAGGCTGGAGCAGCACGGGAAATCGATAAAATGATGATTCTCATTAGATGCGAGCCGAAATTAGAATTGCTTTAGCCTTGACCCTTTCCTTGGTTCTTGGTATATTTTCATCCGAAATAATCTCAATACTGATTCGACAGGAATAAAGTAATTTTTTTAAATAAAAATTTTCTCCAGAGTAAAAGTTAGGAAATCAGTGAATTTGAATGTAAGGATATCATTATGTATGCGCTCGTAGATATCAAGGGGAAGCAGTACAAGGTTGAAAAGGGATCCTTGATTAAAATCGACAGAATGGCCGAGATAGAAGGGGAATCTGTATTATTTGATTCTGTGTTGATGCTTTCCGGTGAAGGGAAGGCTCAATTTGGACAGCCTTATCTGAAAGGAATTCAAATCAAGGCTGTAGTAGAAAAACACGGAAAAGAGAAGAAGATAATCGTTTATAAGTACAAGAAAAGGAAGAGATATAGAAAGAAGCAGGGACATAGAAAGCAGTATACATTGATCAAAGTCCGGGACATAACGGGTGTCAGTGAGCGGAGCAAAAGCCCGGAAAAACCTTCTAAACCGGTTGAAACCAAAGCAATCAAGCCTAAAGCGGCTCCGGCCAAGGCCGTGAAAGCTAAGCCGGTTGAAACCAAAGCAATCAAGCCTAAAGCGGCTCCGGTCAAGGCCGGCAAAACTAAGGAGAGCAAATAAATGGCACATAAAAAAGGCGGTGGCAGTTCTCGAAACGGAAGAGACTCCAATGCGCAGAGATTAGGTTTAAAAAGATCGGACGGACAGTTCGTTAAGGCTGGCACAATCCTGGTCAGACAGCGTGGCACGAAGTTCCATCCTGGAGAAAATGTAGGCCGAGGTAAGGACGATACACTGTTTGCAAGGGCTGATGGTTTAGTATTATATCGCAATGAGAGAGGAAGAAAGGTAGCCAGTATTCAGCCATCACAAAGGAACTGACAAAACCCTACCCAGGTGATAGGATTCATCGATGAAGCGATAATAGACGTTGGCTCAGGGAATGGTGGAAGTGGTGCGGTATCTTTTCGCAGAGAAAAATATGTGCCTTTCGGTGGTCCTGATGGCGGGGACGGAGGAAAAGGCGGGGACCTTGTATTTATTGTTAAAGAAAATCTTAAAACTCTATCAAAAATAAGCCAAAAAAAGATATTCAGAGCAAAAAACGGAGCACCCGGCACCGGGCGATTGAAGCACGGTAAAAATGGTGAGGATGCGGTAATTCCCGTGCCTCCGGGAACTTTGATAAAAGATCCTGTAACCGGCGCTATTCTAAAGGACTTAAAGGAACCTGAAGAGAGTTGGGTTTTCTTGAAAGGAGGTCGCGGGGGTAAAGGAAATAAGCATTTTACTACGTCAACCAGACAAGCTCCAAAATATGCTCAACCAGGAATACCTGGTCGGTCAGTGATTGTACGGGTGGAGCTCAACATAATAGCCGATGTCGGTTTAGTCGGTTCGCCCAACGCAGGAAAATCGACTCTCCTTTCCGTTTTGACCAATGCACACCCTAAAATAGCAAACTATCCTTTTACTACTAAAGTACCCAATCTTGGTGTTCTACGTATTTATGACAGAGACATAGTTATTGCTGATATACCGGGAATTATAGAAGGCGCGTCTTCCGGTGCGGGATTAGGCTTCCGTTTTTTAATGCACATATGCCGGACCCGGTTATTACTCTTCATGATCGATTTGAGTAACCAAATGTTTCTCGAAAATTTTCAAACGGTGAAAGATGAGCTTCAGAGCTTCCGGCTGGATTTGTTGGAAAAGAACAGGTTGATACTTGGAACAAAGATTGATATTGCAGAGGATAATCTGAAGATTCTGGACGAACAGCTTCCAGATGAGAGAGTCATGGGAATTTCAGCGGTTACAGGGCAAGGAATAAAGGAGCTCAAGCAGGTATTAGTTGAAATGATTGCAGAAGAATCACGAAAATAGTATGAAAGCAGCGATCCTGGGCGGGACATTCAATCCTCCTCATATTGGACATCTGCATATTGCAGATGAAGTACTCTTGATGTTGGATTATGAGATAGTTGTCTTTGTGCCCACCAATTTACCGGCGCACAAAGACTTATGTGGAGAAATTACGGCATCTGAGAGGTGGGATATGTTAAGCAAAGCGGTTGCATCGCATCCCTTTTTTATAGCCGACAACTGTGAGTTAAATCGGGATGGAATTTCTTACTCTGTGGATACTGTCCCTGATTTAATCAATAAGTACAATATAACCGGAAAACCGGGCTTTATTCTCGGTGACGATCTGCTGCAAGGCTTTGCCTCGTGGAAAAATCCCGAAGAAATATCTGAGGTTACCGACCTTATTGTTGTCCGCAGAATGTTTAAAGAAAAAATAGACTTTAGGTTCCGCCATATCTATATGGATAATCTGATGATCCCTATTTCATCGAAAGATATTCGAAGGAGGATTTCAGAAAACAGCGCTGTACAATTTCTTCTTCCTGATGCAGTGTGGAAATACATTAAAGATCATGATCTCTACCGTTAGAATTGGTATAGAGTAAATTATGAAACGAACGAAACGAACTGATAAAAGCTACCTGCTGCTCATATTGATTATTACCATCGGCATTATTGCAGCAGTCTTTGGATTTCTCAATTTGAGGACCGATGCCTTTACCAGTAAGCTTAAGGAAAAAGATCCGGTAATTATTCTTTTCATCGTATCGGAAGAAGGCAGATTGTATTTTTTAGATCTGTTTCTTTACCATCCAGGTACAAAAAAAGCCGGACTTTTCTATATTCCATCGAATTTAGGATCTCGAATTGAGTCTTTGGACCGCTTCGACAAGATAGATGTCCTGTATTCCCCTGACGATATTGAGCCTTTACGGCGAAAGCTTGAGCAAGTGACAAATCTATCAATATCATATTACATTGATATATCCATGCAAAATATCGGTCGCTTGGTGGATCTACTGGGTGGACTCGAGCTCTTTATTTCAAATCCTGTTGATATAGATACTGGCAAGGAAAGATATTTACTGCCTTCAGGAAGTGTCCTCCTGGATGGGAGTAAAGTAAGAGATTACCTTAAATACGAGGAAGAGATCGAAGAGGATAGCGAAAGGGTAAGGAGAAAGCAAAATTTCTTTAGCGCCTTGCTGAAGAAACTTGGAAATCCGGCTACTAACGCTTTCGTACTCGATAAACAAGTTTTCCCTTACCTTAAAAGCTTTCTAAACTCTAATTTAAAAACTCGTGCTTTAAAGTCTTTGCTTCAGGAATTAACCATGCTAAAAGCAGAGAGGTTATTGACCCAGGGACAGAGGGTATTGGGGAATTTGAAGAGCGTGGAGGGTGTAGAAGGTGAGGTGCTATTTCCCTATCACGATGGAAATCTGATGAAGCAAACCATAAGTCAGAATTTGGCTACCATTGCAAGTGAAGAGAACAATTATGACGATACAACCCTCATATCAATGGAAATCCTCAACGGCACTAATCAAGATGGACTGGCAAAGAGAACCAAAGTGTTATTTGAGAGCTTTGGATTTGAAATCTTGTCGATTCGTAATGCGGAACATGATCAATACTTGAACACCTTAATCCTGGATAGAAAGGGAAAAATAGAGTCAGCCGAAAGAGCTGCGAATGTAATCCGTTGCGAGAGGATATATACAAAAATAGAAACCGGTGTAAATGTTGATATTACTCTGATATTAGGAAAGGACTTTGATGGCAGATACTGCAAATGATAGTGATCGGGTAATTGAAATCGCTCGATTACTCGATGAGCATAAGGCGGAAGATACAGTCATTTTAAATGTGAGCGGTATCAGTAGCTGGACGGATTATTTCATTATATGTACTGCTCGAAGCAGGACTCATCTCAGGGGTATGTTTGACCATCTTTCGCAGTATCTTACCAGGAATGATATAGAATCCTTAAATAGTCATAAGAATCCTCGTGATCAGGGATGGATTTTAGTAGATTGCGGCACTTTTATAATAAATTTGATGGAAAAAGAGAAAAGGGATTTTTACGAATTAGAGAAACTTTGGTTTAAAGCCGAACTTCTCTGTCACTCATCGAAGTCATCGTAATCCAGACTATCATCATCGATGTCATAATTATCGTTGCTAAAATATTCATCGTCATCGTCGTCATCATCATCGTCATCGTCATCATCAAAATCTTCTTCGTCGAAATTATCATCTAATGATTTCTCGTCTTTTTCTCCATCAGCTTCATCTTTTTCGTCTTTAGCCTTTTCATCCTCAAGATCCTCATCATAGTCGTCTTCGTCTTCGAATTCATCCTCGAATTCATCCTCGAAATCATCCTCGTAATTATCGAAGTCATCATCGTACAAATCATTATCCTCGGAGTCGTCTTTATCGCCGGCAGAATAGGGGAAAAATCTATTATAAGGATCTTCCGATGGGTAGACGTTCATGAGAAACATAGCAATACTCAAGCCTCCTTGTGCTATTGAATAAATTTAATCTATGTACTTCATCGAAAAAATGTCAACTATTTTTTAAATATTTTTAATAGTTTTTCTCAAACAGCAACAGTAATGCTTCAAACGGCCACGAATACTCTTGACATAAA
>CBDUZM010000300.1:0-4746 GCA_965371685.1 uncultured Spirochaetaceae bacterium
ATTTTCCCATAACTCCCGTGCCGATCCAGCCGATTCTCTTCATTTAACTCTCCTGTGCTGCTATGATGATTTCAAAGTGTAACTGGTAACATTGATTATTTCAATAGCTGCTGCCGTAGATGCTCTCTGTGGATGAACCATCCCCCGCCGGGGATGGTTATCTGGTCGGATATAATTTCCCTGTCCTGAAGAGATTTGAGAGTCTTGGCAACGATTGCAGGTGTCCAGCCGAAGAGACGTATTATGTGGTCTGCTCTTGCCGCGATTACCCGGGAAAAATATTTATTCAGTAAAGTATAACGAGCTTCATCAGGATTTAACTTCCTGGAATTCTCAACTTCGGAAGTCAGCCAGCGGTCAAGCCTTCCCCAGATAAAGGTAAACGGCTCGTATTCTTCGGCGATCTTGACGATGAGCAGCAGTTCCTGAAGCTCTGCCATAGCTCTGTCAAAAATGTAACGTCTCCCGGATGAAGAACATCCCGAAGCGATCTTCAATTCCCTTGTTGTCATGGGAGGACCGTTCTCCAGTACTTTGACGATTTTCACAGCCGTCTGTGATAAGCTCTCTCTGGGGAGCGCCTTAAAAGGGTCTGAGGGGTAACCTTTCACAGCATAGAAGTAGGCGAAAAGTTTGAGAGAGATCATCGTGGGAGTCTTTCTCAGTGCCTTTCCATAGTAGATTTTTTTTTCCATTGGCAATACGTCTTTAGCCTTCCATACCAACCCCAGGTTAGGATCGTGATGGGTGTGAACGGGCATCTCCGGGCTGCGTTCTCCACAGGCAGCATGCCAGAGACATGGCAGCTCGGATGCCTTTGCCTGGAAAGCGAATACCATGCCGTTCACATTAATGAAATCTACCACCTCGGAAAGGGTTCTGATCCTCAGGTCTCGGGTTCTCTGATAGGTGATATCTCTAAGTTCTTCCAGTCTTTCCAAAGAAAGGGTTTTCATAATGTTCGATTTGGACAAAACCTTATTTTTCATGTATAACATTGGCTGTGGAATGAAACAAGGAGGATAGGCGGCTGGAAAGGAGTTGGTCCCCATGAAAGCTCTTGTACTTAAAAGTTATAACAATCTGATTTACGAGGATGTGCCGGAGCCGCCGATTGGCGGTCAAGATGTCCTGGTGAAGGTCAAAGCCTGCGGTATCTGCGGCAGCGATATTCACGGCATGGATGGCAGCTCCGGTCGGCGGATTCCTCCGGTTGTCATGGGTCATGAAGCAGCCGGCCTTGTGGCCAGGGTGGGAAAGGACGTTATAGATGCGAAGGAGGGAGATCGGGTTACCTTTGATTCTACCCTTTTCTGTGGAGAATGTTTTTACTGCATGCAGGGTCAGATTAACCTTTGCGATCGCCGCCGGGTGCTGGGAGTCTCCTGCGATGAGTATCGGCAAAACGGCGCTCTTGCCGAATATGCAGCAATACCTTCCAGGATACTGTATCCTCTGCCGCCGGAGCTTACCTTTCACAGGGCAGCCATGGTCGAGCCGGTGAGCATTGCTTTTCATGCTGTAAATTTAACCCCCATTGTCCTTAACGAAACTGCGGTGGTAGTGGGCGCGGGAATGATAGGGCTGCTCGTAATTCAGACACTGAGAGCAGCCGGGTGCGGTAAGATTGTCGCTGTGGATATCGAACAGGACAAACTGGACCTTGCCGCGCGGTTTGGCGCGGATTTCACCCTCAAGGCGGGTTCAGCGGATATCCCCGCGGAGGTATTGCGTATAACCGGCGGAAGGGGCGCGGACATAGCCTTCGATGCTGTGGGAAAATCCGTTTCTCTCGATACTGCTTTGAGCTCGCTGAAAAAGGGCGGTTCACTCACAGTTATCGGAAATCTTGATCCGAAGGTGGACCTTCCTCTCCAGAAGCTGGTGACCCGGCAGATAACGTTGCGTGGTTCCTGCGCTTCATCCGGAGAGTATCCCGCATGCCTCGAAATGATAGCCCGTGGAGTGATCGATGTTGATGTGTTGATTTCACGGGTTGCGCCGCTGTCGGAAGGCGCCGGATGGTTTGAAAGACTCTACAAGGGAGAAGAAGGTCTGATGAAGATTATCCTCGAGCCCTGATGTAAGGTATGACAAGGAGAAAAGATGAGTGAAAATTTTTGCGATCTGACGGGAAAGGTGGCTGTTGTAACCGGCGCCAGCCGGGGTCTGGGTCAATATTTCGGGCGCGCCCTGGCAAGGGCCGGGGCCGATCTGGTGATTACGAGCCGGAAAAAAGATTCCCTCAAGAGCTTCCAGGCCGAGATAGAACGCCTCGGCAGGAAGGCCGTGCCGATCAGGCTTGATGTGCGGGAGTTTGAAAGCATCAGAAAAATGGCGGACGAAGCCTGTGCGGCATATGGAAAGCTGGATATCCTGGTAAACAACGCGGGCTGTAATGTCAGAAAACCGGCATTAGAGGTGAGTTGGGATGACTGGAACCTGGTGCTGGATACCAACCTCCGTGGAACCTTCTTCGTTGCTCAAGCGGTGGCGGAGAAGATGATTCCCCGCCGTTACGGCAGGATTATTAATATCGGATCGGTCACATCGGTATTCGGGTATGCAGGCCTGGCGCCTTACTGCGCCAGCCGGGGTGGAGTGAAACAGCTTACCATGAGCCTGGCAGATGGCTGGGGCCCTTACGGCGTTACCGTGAACTGTCTTGCTCCCGGGTGGTTTAAAACCGAGCAGAACAAGGTTCTCTATGAGAACGAGGAGTGGGTCGAATATATTAAAGACCGGATTCCTTTGAAGAGGCCCGGACAACCGAGTGATCTGAACGGCGCCGTGGTTTTCCTCGCCTCTGACGCAAGCGAGTACATCACGGGGCAGACACTGCTTGTGGATGGGGGTATCTCAACGGGAGCTACCCGGGCGACTGCCCCTGCTATTCGAGAGTGATCGAATCCTTATAGGCAGGTACAGTCACATCCCAACCGGTCTTTTCCCGTATATGACTTTTAAGAGAGTCGATGGCCCGGGATTCACCGTGTACCAGGAAAAGCCGGGTCGGCCTCGCTTTAAAGCCGGAAAGCCACTTCATGAGCTCATTCCTGTCCGCGTGAGCGGAGAAGCCGTTGATCCTGTTTATCCTTGCTTTAACTTCCCGCATCTTTCCCAGAATACGGACCTCCTTTGGATTCTCGAGTATTTTCCGCCCCAGGGTTCCCTTTGCCTGATAGCCTATAAAGAGAACTGTGCTTTCTCTTCTCCAGATATTACGCACGAGATGATGCTTTATCCTGCCTCCGGTACACATGCCTGATCCGGCGATAATAATGACGGTTCCATTCAAATTGTTTATGGCTTTTGATTCACTTACAGACCTGACCAGGTGCAGTCCGGCGAAATCGAAAGGCGAGTTCTTCCCTTCCATGAGCTTTCTCATTTTTTCATCGAAGAGGTGGGGGTTTTTTTCAAAAACTTTTGTAACTGAGACAGCCATGGGGCTGTCGACAAAAGTGACAATGTGGGGAATTCTGTCTTCCATCAGCAGGGAATTGAGATGGTAAAGGAGCTCCTGGGTTCGCTCGAGAGCAAAACTGGGAATGAGTATATTCCCTCCGGCGTTGTTCGTACTGTTTATAACATCAGAGAGCAGGGTGTCGATATCAGCCTTATCCTCATGGACACGGTCGCCATAGGTGGATTCCATCAGGATGTAGTCAGCCTTTGAAAAAAGTGTGGGATCGTTGATGATAGGCTTATCCCATCTGCCTATATCCCCGGAAAAAATAAAGGTTTTGTCTTTCCCATGATCCGGGATTACCAGTTCTATCATGGATGATCCCAGTATGTGTCCGGCTTCATGGAAGGTCGCCCGAAACCCGTTTTTTATCTCTACTGATTGTTTATAGGCGACTGGATGAAAGAGCGGTATCGTAGCTTGAGCATCCTCCATAGAATAGAGAGGTTTAACGGGGAAAGGTCCCTTTCTCCCCTCTTTTTTGTGCCGCATCCGTTTGAATTGAGCGTCTTCCTCCTGAATATGGGCGGAATCAAGAAGCACGATTCGGGCGATTTCCATGCTGGCTGCCGTACCGTAGATTTTTCCTTTGAATCCTTCACGCACCAGCTTGGGAAGTCTGCCGCAGTGATCGAGATGAGCGTGGGTGAGAAGGACTGCGTCGATCTCTTCAGGGGCGAAGGGGAAAGGATCCCAATTCCGTTTACGGAAATCTCTTTCCTGATAAAGCCCGCAGTCCACCAATAGCTTAACTCCGTTGCCTTCAATAAGAAAGCAGGAACCTGTAACATTTTCGGCTGCACCTAAGAATTTTATTTGCATAGGGGCTATAATAGTAAGTGTGAGAGAAAAAATCCAGTGGGCTGCCATGGAGAATTGCTGCATGGAGGGAAGGAAGAAGCGGGAGTGTAAATTCCTGAATCAAGATGGAGAACAGGAAGCCGATATTTAACAATGAAAAGTATTTTACGCTTTATCATTATGATGAGCGTTGAAATTGCATTTATTTTATGTTTTTGAGAAATTTTATTGATATTTTTAGTATTAGGGATATTTTATATATAAACAGGATGTAACACATGAAAGTAAAGAATTATCAGGAAGATCTTGTGCTTAGAACAATAAATCTGGTCCTTGAGGATAGGCAGGATATTCCGCAGAATGATACCCTCGTCCACGATGTAGCCGCTTATACCTTAAACAGGATAACACCCAAGTATATCATGAGCGAGCGGGGTTTTACCCGGTTGGCGTCGGAGTTCTGGTCAAATGGTTCG
>CBDUZM010000301.1:0-4732 GCA_965371685.1 uncultured Spirochaetaceae bacterium
GCTAAAGAAGGAATATTGAAAGAGCCGGTAATCCTGTCATAGACAAAGTCATAAAACTTAATCCCTAATTTTTTACAAGTCTGTGTGATACTTAAGAATGTGTCGTTAGCCTTAGTTCCTTCAGCAGTCATAGTATGTAAACTCACATCTCTTTTTCTTGCCTGTACCCTGGCTCCTAACTCAGAGGCATTGTTGTGTAAAGGAAGCTCGGGATATTTTAAAACCAAAAGCAAGTTGTCTTTTTTAGCCTTTGTTTTTGCTATCCTTTCATCCAGATCTTTATATCCTGTTATAGTTGAAAACAAAGTATCAAAATCCCCGGATAATTCTTTAGAGAAATCCTCAGAAGGATTTTCTTTGTATTTCAATAGTCTTCTATAATATTGCCAATACCTTCCAATAAACTCTTCCAGTCTCTTAACATTATAGGGGACAACAGGAGGTAACTTTTTATAGTGCCTACCATCATGTACCCAGCATAATGCGAGATATTCTGTCAACAATTTGAACTGAGGTGCATCATCACATAGAAGAATCTTGATTATCGGATAATCTTCTTCCTTATGATATGCGGCAATTGCTGCCGCTTCCAATATCCTGGTTCTAGTAATTTCGTTTATCAATGGAAAGTGATCCAACAAAAAATCTTCTATCTCTTCTCTGGTAAAATTCTTATCCGACTTTATGATATTTATTTCCTCTCTTACTTTCTTGCTTACCCTAAGACGCTCCAAAAGTTCGATCGCTTCTTCATTCAGTGAGTATTCAAGGCTCTTCCCGCCATTTTCCCGGCCTGTTTGCAGTATTTCAAGCACTGTTAAGCGGCTTTTATTTGAAACAGTAAAATATGCGGTATATAGCGGATTACAAAGAATCTGCATGTAATAATTTTCGCCTCTTACTCTGGCAGAAGTATCATCAATTTGTTGATATATCGTGGAGCTTAAACCAGCAATAAATAGTCCATCCTTTTCTTTATGAAATATTCCTTTGTTTTTGATGAGTATGTTTGATATTGTTCCTTCTGAAATATCAACCCCATAGTTTGTCAAAAATACCAATATCTTCGGTTCAGATACATTACAATCATTTTTCATAGTTATTACAGTTGATTTTAAACAAGGCCCAAAATCACCTTCAAATCCCTGAGGCACTCCAGCTATATAGGTCTTGTTTTCAGATGGAGAATAATAGGTTTCTTTAAGAAACTCAATATTTATTACATTTATTTCCAGCTCCTGGACTATTGAAGTAGTATATCCTTTAAATTGTGCATCAGCAGGCAATTCGCTTTTCTCTATCTTACATACACTGCGTTTGTTAATTTTTAAATTCTTTTTCTTCTTTTTCCTCTTTTTCTTCCTGTTATGTTGCTTGCGTTCTTTTTCAGATGAGATATCCTTCTTCTTAGGCTTTATTTTAGGCTTTCCTTGTTCACCTCTTAATCTATTAATTTCATCTCTGAGTCTTTGTATCTCTTCCTTTAATTCTTGAAGTATTCGTGTGTCTTCCTCGATTATGTTGAAAAGGAGTATGATTATATTTCTTGCAGACTTATCCGATATATTTCCTAATTCAACACTTACTTTCTCTAATATTTCTTTTCGATCTATACTCATCCATGATATGATGCATGAGTTTCTATTCTTTGTCTACCCCCTTTTTAAAAAAAATTAAGTTTTCCCTGATTTTTTGAGAGGATACCATTTGCCGGTGAATGCGGCGCCGTAGCTGCAAAGACTGCGGTACAGCTTGCGAAAGAGTACCGTCTCGATGCGGTAAGCATATGCACACCGCCGGCTGCTCATCTGGAAAACACCGGGTCCTTTCTCTCTGCCGGGATCCCGATTCTGTGCGAGAAACCGCTCGAGCTGAACGCGGAAAGAGCTCTTCTTCTGGCCGATGCAGTAAGGAAGGCAGGTTCCCTTTTCATGGTTGCCTTCTGCCATCGATTTCATCCTCCGGTTATTGAATTGAAGCACCTGCTCGATGAGGGTGTGTTGGGCCGGCTTCTGCTGTTCCGCAACATATTCGGCGGCTACCTTGATCTGACCGGGAACCATCGTGTCGATCCCCGCGTTTCAGGGGGTGGGTGCCTGATCGATCACTGCTCACACTCGGTGGACCTATTCAGGCATCTGGCAGGTGATCCCACCCATGTTCAGGCAATGGCCGGGAATATCATGCAGGATCTGGATATCGAGGATTTCGGCATGATGCATCTTTCCATTGATGATAAAAGCTTCGGTGAGATCACAGCCGGGTATTCGCTGCCGTACTCCGGTAATTTTGTCGAGTGCTATGGCACAAAAGGAACAGCCGTTATCAGCTACTTCGATCCGAACCGCCCGGCACTGACCTATCAAACCGATGCTGAAACGGAATGCAGAGAGGTAGACTGCTCATCCCACCCGGACCGTTTCCGGGGAGAAATAGAGCACTTCCTGGATTGCCTGCAGGGCCGAATGGCGCCTTCTGTGACCGTTGAAGACGGGTTGAAGGCAAACCAGATCGTAGCGGCTGTCTATGAATCGATTGCCCGGGGAGAAAAAAAAGCTGTCAAATATTAAAAACAGCTATTCCAACGCACTGTGCGGGGAGAAACAATGAGTGATTTTAAGGAAGAAAAAACAGACGCTCTGCGAGCAATAGAAGAACAGAGGAACAGTAAAGTCATTGTCTTGTTTTTGGGAGACCGGTCTCCGTTCCTTTCCCGGATTTCAACCGATGCAGTAAGGCCTCTCTATGAACATCTCTTGAGCCTGGAGTTCGAAGCCAGGAAAAAAATCATCGATCTCTTTCTCTACAGCCGCGGAGGAGACCTTTCCGTACCCTGGACTATCGTTCCCATGATAAGAGAATTTTGTGATGAGCTGAATGTCCTGGTTCCTTACAAATGCCACAATGCGGCAGCCCTGACGGCTCTCGGAGCGGATCGTATTATTATGGGAAGGAAGGGTGAGTTGAGCCCCATCGATCCACCGATTTTCAAACCGGCTGACAGTACAGGGGAGCTCTCTTCGAACCGAAACGCTTATGTAGGCGACATGAATGCCTGCATCTCTTTTATAGAAAACTCAACCGGCCGGAGCGATCCGGCTCTTCTTGCAAAGACAATCGACTCTCTTATCGAGCAAATAGACCCCCTCGCGCTGGGTAAGGCTCAAAGGATTTCTTCTCAGATCCCTTCTTTGATAAGGAAGCTGTTGGCCGTCAGGAGAGAAAAACTCGAAAACCATGAAGTTAACAGGATCGTTGAGGCTTTTACCGATAAGATGAATCCGGCTGAATATACCATGGGGAGGAAAGAAGCAAAAGAGCTCGGATTGAACGTGACTTTTCCGAAAATGGAATTGGAAGAGCAGATATGGCAGCTTTACCTCAAATACGAACATTTCCTTCGGCTGGCGGAACCCATTGTCCCCGAGATCGAAATGGAAGCTGTTATCGATACTAAAATCACCGAAAATGTTCCCATAGCCGTCATCGAGAGCGCAAAGAAGACTCACATATTCAGAACCAATATTTCACTGCGAAAAACGAGGCATATTCCCCCCAGTCCGGAGATAAGCGTCAACCTTAGCCTCAAACTGCAGCCGCAGGAAAATGCGGAAAAACTCGCCAAAGAAACCCAGATGGTTCTGGATAATCTAAAAAAACAGGCATCGAAAAATATACGAGTCCTGGTCCAAAGGGAACTCCAGCGGCAATCTCCTGTTATTGACATTGAAACGAGGATCTACGGCGGGAGATGGATCGACGAAAGCGAATAGGTCTGCATTAATCATTGAACTGCCGCACCGCTCCCAACGAACAGGCGGCCACACACTTATAACATCCAATGCACAGCCGGGCCGAGACTAACATGGGTGATTCCCGAAGTTCCTCCTGAACAAGAAGAGAATGAGTGCAGGCTGCTGCGGCTTTGCACGTACCATCATCTCCATCACAGATCATCGGGTTACAGAGGCTGAAATCAATCGTTACGTATTTGTCCATACTGGCAAAAAGTTTAATTGCCGGGAAGCGATTTTACCGGACAGGATTAGTTTTCCGCAAGGATCTCATCGTCGTATATAGTCTCGAGGCGCAATTTGTGTTTTGCTTCTTCCTGTGCAAGCTGAAGGAAAAGGTTTTTAACATTAACATCGGTAATCCTGTCGGCCATCCCCGTATAAAGCCGGAAGGCGGACTTCTCTCTCTGCATGGCAACCATGAGGGTCTTCTGGTAATCCATCTCCTCGGTCGGAGATACCTCTACCAGATAATCGGAGATACGAAGATTGGTAACCTCTTTGGAAAGGGGCGGTATCTTTTTTCCCTCTTTCACTTCTATGAGAGATGCCTTATGTTTCCTTTCCTCTTCCGCAAAATCTTTCAGCACATTGCTGATAGATGAATTTTTAACCTTTGCAGACCATTCGGAGTAAAACTGCGCCGCTTCCGCTTCTTTTTCTATAGCAAAATCTAAAATATCATCAACAGATCCGAAGTTCCTGATATCCTTCATACATTTCCCCCTGCAAATCTCTATGGCTGGATATTTTGATAATAACGAAAAGAATCTTTTAGAGCAATCAAATAAATACTGGTGATATTAAAGAGTCTCAGGAGGGAATTACAATCGATGATGTATCACGATCCCACATTATTATTTTTAAAGAAAAGGGGAAACCGACCTAACCCCTTCTGCTTACTGTCTAGCTATAGTCTGTTCTTAATAGCGGTCTCT
>CBDUZM010000302.1:0-4723 GCA_965371685.1 uncultured Spirochaetaceae bacterium
TTCTTTTTATTAATTCAATATTTATTGGGTTGCGGGTGAAACCTGCGATAGGTAACTCACGTTACCCTCTATTTCTCCGGGAGTTTATCTCCTTGAAAATAATGCTGAATACGGTCGGTAATTTGCCGGAACTGTTCTTCGCTCTTAATTCCCAGATGATGGAGCACGGCAGGTTCTATGTGCTCGAAGGTGATTTCTTCTTTCTCCATGGAGCAGATACTTCTCGCCAGGTAAACTATATATACAATATCGTTAAACCTGGGGGCACATTCCAGAGGTTCCCTGTGATACCTGATGGCTGCTATGAGCTGCTCAGGGAAATACCATTTTTCGGCTATCATTGCGCCGATGTCCGGGTGGTTTAAGCCCACTGCCATGTCTTCGACTAATTTTTCCGGAATACCTTTTGCCACACAGAACCGCGTGATCTTGTCAAGCAGTTCCGGATGCAGAGAATTAGCCACGATTTTACCCAGCTCATGAAGGATACCGCCGACAAAGACATCGTCAATTACATCGTTCTTCTTTCTTAAAGACCTGGCAAGATTCTTCGCGTAAAACGCAACCCTGTAGGAATGTCTCCAAAGCTCCCTCATTTCAGAATATTTTTTATCGAAAATTTTCTGGCTTCCATAGGTATAGGTAAGGTTTCTCAATCCCTTCATTCCCACCAGCTTAACCGCTTCTACAATACTGTCTATTTTTTTGGGCAGTGAAAAAAGAGCGGAATTTACCAGTTTCAGCAGATCGGCGGTTAATGACGGATCGGTGCTTACCTGTCTGGCTATTTCATGAATATCGGACTCCGGATCGACGATCAACTTCTGGAGATAAACAAGATTTTCAGGAAACTGCGGCAGAGAATCCACCTCTTTAACCACGGCTTTAGCCAGCATTTCAAGTTTTTCAAGGTGCAGGTTAGAAAAAGGAATAGTGATGCGTGCAATAGTCTCGCCGCTGGCTACGTCCAGCTCAAAAGCGTCTTCCGTCAAACCTATTTTACGAAGCATGAGAACCATCATGACGATTCCCAGACCGGCGCCTTCGGTGCTGTCCAGAACCGCGGAAAAGGCTTCCTCTATGGTTTCGAAAGCCCTGGAACGGGCTATTCGATCATAGGCCCTCATCTGTTCCTTTCTCGTTATCTCAACATTGTTGTGAACAGAGATAACCAGCATTTTAGCAGAAGCCCTGAAGACAATTTTAATAAATAATTCCTGCTCCTTCTGCTTCTTAAGATAGAAATCGATATTGCTGAGGGTATCGTCCTTGAAATTTTTCATACCCACGTCATAATCTTTCGCATCATTTATATTTAGATCTATCTCCTTGAAGTACACCCTCTTGGTGTTCGCCTTTTTTGCGTTAACAGTCAGCTCTTTAATGCAGTACGAAATTGGGTTTACAATATTATCATGACCTATTTCATTAAGAAAGATTTGGAGAATCTTGTCTATATAATCTATTGTTTCGTGAGGCAGGGTATAGGTCTTTATGGTCAAGGGTATACTATTGTAGGCAGCTCTTCTAATCTGAGCCACATCAGGTTCAGCGGGCATATTTTATACCTGTCTTTACTTTCGTGGGTTAAGTCAGAGTATAGCAATATAATCCCCATTGTCAAGCTTTTGAAATCCGGCGCCGGGAATTCCATTTATCATGCTTGTCAAAGCTCTGCCTTTAATTATAATAGAGCTGATGCGACTATCTGAATTTGATGGAATAGTATCTGAGATACTGAAAATTTCCGATTTCACCGCTGTCGACAATGCCGTAAATGGACTACAGGTAGGTAACACCGATCAGGACATCAAGAAAATTGCCTTTGCAGTGGATGCATCCATGGCAAGTTTTCAGAGGGCTGCAGAAGCCGGCGCCGATCTTCTCTTTGTCCATCACGGGCTCTTCTGGGGAAATCCTGTTCCGATTAAAGGCAGCTTGTATTCCAGGATCAAATTCTTGGTGGATCATGATCTGTCTCTATACGCAGCACATTTACCCCTGGATAGCCATCCGTCCATGGGCAACAACGCCGGCCTTGCCCGATATCTTGAGTTAATTGAAATCGAACCCTTCGGTGAATACAGAGGAATACGCATAGGTTTTAAAGGCAAGCTGCGGCAGGGGAAAACTATCGGAGAGATAAGTAAGCTTGTTTGCGGCTCTCAAAAATCCTGCCTTAGTACTCTCCCTTTCGGTTCTCGGGAAATTCGATCAATAGGGATCGTCTCAGGCCGATTGCCTTCGGCAGTACACGAAGCCATTCGGGAAAAATTGGACCTGTTTATCACAGGAGAATCTTCTCACGAAATTTATCATGACACCCTTGAGGCAGGCATCAACGTCATTTTCGGCGGTCACTATCGCACCGAAATTTGGGGCGTAAAGGCTCTCGCTGAGCATTTCAACAATGAGGATGGCTTCGAGACCACCCTCGTTGATATTCCCACAGGATTGTAAAGCGTCATGTTGAAAATCGACTTGAAAAAACACCTTCTACCGTTCAGCTTAACAGCGTTTATTATAGCCGCTGATCAGATATCCAAAGCAATTGTCGATCGCAGTCTGGAGCTGGAGGACAAAGTCAGAGTATGGGGGGATTTTCTCTGGATATGGTACTCCCGCAACACGGGAATGGTTTTTTCCATAGGAACAGGTTTGCCGAAAGCTGTTAAGAACATATTATTACTGGCTCTGCCGACCGTTGCCCTGATTATCCTCACTGTCTATTATCTGAAATCAAAAGAATTGGAAAAAGCCCACAGATGGTGCTTCGCGGCAATATTGGGCGGCGGTCTGGGCAATTTGATCGACCGGTTTTTTCAACCGGATGGGGCTGTTATTGACTTTATCAGCTTTAAGTTTTATGGCATTCTAACAATGGAAAGATTTCCCGCTTTCAATGTAGCGGATTCGAGTATCGTAATCGCCGCTGTTGCCCTGATTCTCTCTTACCTTATCAGCGGAAAAAGGAGTCACTCATGAATAAGAAAATGAACACTGTTCTCTTCACCATCGGCGCCACCATATTCAACCTTATCAGTATGCTCATCATATTGTTAATCCCGCTGGGTATTCTGCTCCTCATCTTCAAAGAAAACCTGCTGCAGGCAGGTATTTTCCCTATAGTCCTTATAATCCTTTTCTTTGGCGCTCTTGTGGCGAATTTCTTTCTCTACGGACTGGTTATGAGAAAGCTTTCGGAAAAAATCAATATGGATAAGTACTTCGAACCCTTCTTCAAGAAAAAGAAGAATCAGTAACCCACAGAACGGGCAATATTATTATCCTTTTTGTACAGATCGTTGTAGACAAAACCTCTGTTTTTTAAATTGTCCTTGATGTTTTGCGGAAAAGGTATCATGCGCCAGAAGATGCCTCTTACTTCACGCTCGAGTTTTTGTGTACCCTGGCTCTCCCATGTCGTCCAGAGTATGTAATCCCGGATAAAGGCGTCCTTCACATCGCCCTTGAGTTTCTGCCCCTGAAACCATTGATAGTAGCGGCCTGTAATTCCTTCTTCCATCCAATAATGCTGAGCCTTTTCTTTAGCCACCTGCCACCGAAGGTCCGCCACAGCAGCCAGAACTGTTTCCCTGACGTTTTTGGGATAAAGAGGAATAGCGAGCCGCCCTCTACTCGCGGCCCGGTTCCTCCTTGCAAAAGGTTCCCAGCACACTCCCTGGTCCCCATAACAGGGAATTAATATTACATAAGGAGCAATTCTGTTTGTCTGTCCTTTAAAGGTCCTGAGGAAAAGCTCGGGATCCAAAGCTTCGATGGCTGCCAATTCATTTATAACATTCTCCCGGGTGCAGATATCTCTTATATTGGTCCTGGCATACTGCCTCATCAGTATTGGTAAATGGTTACCCTGCCGGCCTACACAGAGCTTCGCCATCTGTCTTATGGTATTGAATTCATCGCGGATCGTCTCGATTCCAACAGTGCTCACATCCGCCCCATCGACCTTCAAAACCAGCTCATCGATCTCCTCTTTGATCCTGCCCAAGATACTGTAGGACCTGCCGATATCCTTGTCTAAAGCGCCGAGACGCCTGACTAATTCGGGTATCTCTCCCAGGGCAGTGCGTTGTTCAGCGGAATAGACATCCTTGATCCCTCCATACTCCTCCCGGGTATTGTGGGCAATGACCGTCTTCATGTTTGCCGCTATTTTAGACTCCATACCGGACAGGTCGGAAATTTTATTCCTCAGGAGTGAGAATTCCGCATCTCTCTGGCCCTTTCTCTTCTCAAGGATATCCAGCTGCCTCTGTGTAGCATCTTTCTTGACTATCTTGACCTCATCCGTCTCTGAGGGATTAGTTTTTCCGGTGGCAATTTGCGCCAACCATTCATCCAGGTAATGAACCGGTTCACCTGTATTATTCACAAAGATTACACTGGAAATCATCTGCTTTTGGACCTGCGAGATAAAAGTTGGGGACAAAACACCAAATCTCAGGAGGAGGCGCTTCTGAATAGATATTTCGGCGCCGATTTTCTGTGCAATCCCGGAAGCCAAATTCCAGCAAGCAGGAATGAGTCTTCCCCTGTACATCGATCTGTCCTCAGGAATCTTTGCGCCCAGGAACTGGCTTAGAATGGCATGGATTTTTTTCGATGACTCTCCCAGATTTATCAGGACCCTCTTATAGTAATCCTTGTCGTTGAAAAAAGGTTTCGGGGCTTCCTTGATCTTCGCAATGGATTTAAATCG
>CBDUZM010000303.1:0-4684 GCA_965371685.1 uncultured Spirochaetaceae bacterium
CGGGCAGGAGTTGATGAACTCCTCCCTTCTTCGATCGGATTTGATGAAATCCATGGAGACCACTACGAATGGATATAGATCGAACAGCGACTGGCCTATGCGGCAGTTCCGTTCCAGGCGGCTCGCAGTGCCGGCCAGCACAAGCTCGGTTTCAATGTGAAATTTCTCATCCAGCTCCTTCTGCCACTGCTCGGCCAGCGGCGGAGGGCAGAGCACGGCAAGGCGGTTGATTTCCCCTCGATCCAGGAGCTCCCTTGCTATCAGGCAGGCTTCGATGGTCTTTCCGATTCCCACGTCATCCGCAATGAAGAGCCGGATCGGATCCAGCTTAAGCGCCATGAGCAGCGGAACAAGCTGGTAGGGACGGGGCTCGACGGCAAGCCGGGCGAAAGAGCGGAAGGGCCCCGTGCTGGAGCGAGCGCCGAGCCTGACGGCATCGCGGAGAAGCCTGCATGATCGATAGTCGCCGAGCGCTGTAGGATCGGGAAGGGAGAACTCCGCCGACTCCACCGTCTCCAGCTCTGCCAGTATTCCCGTAGTTTCCGCCTCCGATCCTCCCAGAGGCCGCAGCATGAGAAGCTTCTCGTCCGTGCCCGGAAGCACGACCCATTCGCGCCCCCGGGTTTTAACCAGTGAACCGGGCGGATAGCTCATGACAGACCCCCGAATACGCTTTTGTACCGCTCAACGGTCTCATCCCAATTATCGCGGTAGGAAAAGCGGATTACGAAATAACCGTTATCTTCCATGCAGTCGGTTTGCGTTTCGTCTCTCCCGGCACGGTCCGGATAGTCATGCGCCGGACCGTCTATATATATCGCGCACTGGTGTTCATCATAGTAGAAGTCCGGTCGGGTCGAGCAGCATTGGATAAGCTTCTGGGCCGCCGATGGAAGCCGAAGCTGATTTGTATTTAAGTAGCGCAGCCACTCTTTTTCAAGCTCGGAAGAGCATTGTCGAAGGAGGGATTCCAGATGATCTCCGGGTGGCGCCGGGCCTGGGGAAACCCGGACCTCCGCTTTCGCCAGATCGAGAAGAAAATCCCGAATGCTCTTTCTATCGAGCAGGCGGTGATCCACCTGGTTAGTGTAGCTCATCAAACAGTCGTAGCACGCAGCCTCGCAGTCTTCCCGGCTTCCTTGAGAACGCCCGAGATCTTTCCCGTTTTCGGGATCGAAATGGCACAGGCGTAATGCCTCTTCTGCAACCGCGCCGAATGCTCTTCGGTCCTCAACCAGACGACGGAGGACTCCGGCGCCCCCTTCGGATGCCTCGTACAGGAGGATCCGGCGCCTTTCATCCCTGGATGGAAGCGGTTCGGCGGCCAGCTCATTGTCTTCGAGCTGGTAGAGCACCTGGACAGCATTCTTGAGGGCGGCCTGGAGAGAAGCCATGAAAGTCTCATCTTCCGCCGCTGCCGGCTCGAAAATCAAGGCGTTTCGCCTGTCCTCCACAAAGGGAATCACCCTGGCCGTTCTTGGACCGAGCAGGCTCTCATCATCGCCTTGCTCCCGGACATTCCTCGCCCAGTAGCCTCGATCCACGTCGAGTAGGAAGCCGTTCTCGCTCACCCGGGATCTACGCGACCAGCCGAAGTTGATTCGCCAGAGCGTCGCGGAGGGCCCATAATAAGTAGTACCAATAAGCTTTCCATCTTTTTTTACCTCAGCCTGCCTGGAAATACGCTCTCCGGCGTGCTCGGCAAAACGAATCGCAGTCTTAATCTCGTATCCGAACCGCATCCTTTCCTCTTCATCGGAATTGATGCGGTCCACCCTCCGGGTTACCACGTTCTGCATACGGAAGAGGCTTTCAATCGCCGGGCCTAATGAAGCATGGCAGTTCTCACACACATCCTGCCCGGTGCTACCCGTAACTGGATGGACGTAGCCGCAATGCGCACATATTTTCGCGCTCATCAGGGGTATCTCGTCCTCATCCTCCCGTAGGGGCAGAATCACCCTTTCGATGCGATAGCGGGAGCCTTCATGATAAACCAGGGCGCCCGGGCCGAATTCGGAAATGGCCAGGAACCGGGGGCGGGAAATAAATTCCTCCCGTGTTCGGAAACGCCTGCCGGGTATATAAGCGGATATCGGAAGCCTTCCGAAGTTGTATCCCGGAAGGAATCCCTCGCTCGCAAAGTAGCGGTAGCTGTAAAAATCGGCTTCGATGGCGTTCTGCGCTTCGGTGAGGAGCGCTATCTGCTGCTCCGCCTCTCTTCTCAGATGCTTCGCCCGGTCCTTGTCTTGTGAGGAGCGTGATGCATCTCCGATGACGGCATGCTGTCTCGCCCTCTGCTTCAAGGCTGCGCGATAAAGGTCACGCCAACGCTCACAGGCCTGGTCGAATTGCCGCAAAGCATGGCTGATGACATCCGCACACCAGGTATCGGTGTACCATTCCGAATCTTCCAGCTCCTGCTGCAGGTCGGCAAGAATCTGAACGGAAGCCTGAAGGGCTTTTTGTTTGGAATCTTCGCGGCTAAACCCATCCTTAACCGACTGCAGCAGCTTCAGGCCTGGCGCCTTGCCTTCAAGATCGAGAACATCCTTGAGGGTGCTTCCCAGATGTACACCGGTGGCAGCCAGCAAGACCGCCTGGATATGAGCGCGAATCAGGTCCTCATTCGCCAGATCTATCCGCGGCGGCGATACAGCTCCGGCCACCATCAGGTTGGGTCTGCGGAAAAAATACTGGTCGTGGGGGCGAAAAGTCGAGCAGTAGGAAAAGACGAGGGCCGGCTGGCCGCTCCGACCCGCACGGCCGCTTCTCTGTGCATAGTTGGCCGGCGTGGGCGGCACGTTCCTCATGTTGACCACGTTGAGGCTGGCAATGTCGATCCCCAGCTCCATGGTGGGCGAACAGAAAAGGATGGGGAGCTCTCCGCTTCGGAATCGGTCCTCCCGTTCTATCCGCGTATCCGCCTGTACCTGGGCCGTATGCTCCCGCGCCTCGATGCCGACCGCCTCCCGGGCGCTTCTCTTGTATAGCTCCTTGAAGAATTCGTTCGGCTCACCTCGCTCTTCGCCCAACTGAGGGATCCTAATGGGATCGTGATACGGCTTTTCTCCGCTTCCGGTGACCCATAGAAGCATGGAAGCCGGCACCTGATAGCCCGGCACTTGATCGTCGTTCCGCGGCTTGCGCACGACTTCCACCAAACCACCTTGCTTCAAAGCGGAAAGAATATCCAGAATAAGCTGCTCGGTATCCTGGAGATTGAGAGATTCCGCATGGTCAGGGAAAATCTCTCGCCGGCGAAGATAGAGGCCGAAACCGCTTCGAGAGGTTAGAAACACGGCGTTGTCTTTTATCCTGCTGCCTGAGCTGCTTCGCGGGTAAAGGACGCGGGAATGCTCCATCTCTTCGCTTTCATCGATGGCCCAGGGAGCGATCAGCCGTTGATAACTCTGCTGCTGAATCCGCTCCTGCTCGTCCCTATCCAAATACTGTACCTTGAGGGACAGCTCCCGCCTCAGCCAATCCAGAAGGGCTTTGGAGATGATCTCCCGTGTTTCCGGTTTCGCATGTGCCAGCGCCGGATGTGCGTTCTCCCAAAGATCCTCCGCTCGACAGATCTCATCCAGCGCAAGGTAGCGGATTTCCAGCAGGCCGCATTGCTCAAGGTTGGGAGCGGTTATGCGCCACCCTCTCTTCAGGTCGCGGTAGATACGATAACCCAGTACCGAACGGAAAGCTGCGTGAGTATCCTCCCTTGCCTGGAAACGGACATCGGGATTGGCCGAATAGAGGCCGAAGGGCAGATCGAGCTTCTCGAAGACCCGCTGTACGAGGACATCATGGCGGAGCCCTGCGGCGCCGGCTTCCAGCACGGCACTGTAGATGGCCGATCGTATCAGCCCAACCTCCACGAAATCGTTGAAATGCCCCGCCTGAAGCGATGCGTCCTGCCTGTTGTCCGTGAAGCTTAGAAGCTTTCGGGCTTCCGGCTGGAGACTCTCCTCCTTCCGCAGGTTCCGGATGGCAGAAAGGCTTAAGATAGTTGTGGCCGAGCTACGGCCTTCGGTCCCGAGGATCGACAGCTTTGTGAAGTCCGAGCGCATGTGAAAATCATAGGCCACACCGCACCGCAGGCAGAAACGGAAGGGAGCTTCGAAGAAGGCCACATCGCCGCCGTCGGGATCTTCCCTACCGGTCAGGTTCAGCTTGATGAGCTGCGGAACGTTTTTCCGCCTGTTTTTCCGGATTCGCGGCGGATCCACGTCGCTTTCCAGCCAATCTTCAGGCAGACGTCGAACGATCTCGCTTTCCTCTTCAGGCCAGGGCCGGGAAGAACTTATGTAGAGAAAGCCGCAGAGACTTTCTTCTTCATTCGCCTGGTCGAACAGCTCCCGAGGAACGATCCGCCTTCCGTTCTCGTCTTCTTCAAGCCGTATGCAGTAATACTCCTGGCCGCATTCCCTGCAGAAAACCAGGGGGTAAAGCTCCCGGTTTCGGTCTTTGGGAACAAACTGCTGCTCCTGAAGCGTTATGTGGCGGGATACCTCATCTTCAATAGTGGCATACACCGTGCCGCCGCGGCTTATGAATTGGTGCAGCCGGAAGGCGAATGCCGGGAATCCTGTCTCCGGATTCGGCGCCGCCTGGTAGCTCACCAGGAGCTGTTTTTCAATCGCCTGCTCGCACTGCTCTTTCTCTATACCGGTGAGCTTACCGAGTT
>CBDUZM010000304.1:0-4682 GCA_965371685.1 uncultured Spirochaetaceae bacterium
TGAAATGACAATGTCCCTGTGCTCGACCACATTATCCGGAATCTCATACCTTTTTGTTTGATCGGCTTCCGGAGAGATGGTAAAAAGGGCAAAATCAATATCCGGCAGGCTGCTTATCAGCTGATGAACCCAGGCGGAGACGCCGCCGGTTATATACGGATAGGAGCCCTCGAGAACGATGCACACTCTTAATTCGCTTCCCATCAGTGACCCAGCCAGTATGAAATAATAACCTTATCCTCACGGGAAAGCTGATCTTCTCGCTGCAGAAGCCATGAACAAATCCGGAATATTTCATGAAAATTACGGCGTTTGAATTCAATCTCCGCCTTGAGCATGAGGGTCCAGCTCTCCCCGGCTTTTCCGAACTGCTCCAGCGCAAGCAGGGCTTGCTCATAGAGTTCCAGCTCGATGAAAATCATGACTATGATTCTGACATATTCCCTTTTAGGCTCCGCCGTATCGGGCAGCTTCTGGATATAAGAATACGCTTCCCGTAAATAAAAGTTCTTTATCGAAGTAACGTGCTGGGAAACTTGAGAAAACTCGAAGTATGTGCGTGCCAGCTCCATAAGCGTACCGGAATCTTCCCTCTCCTTCACTTTCTCTTTTAAGGCCTCTATGGATCGATTGTAGCGGCTCTCGATAAGGTTGATGCTTTCAGCGGCGAAGAGGGCAATCTCCTGATCGGGATTCCTGATTAACCGGCCAAGAATCCGCATGAGCAGAAGGCTTGTCTCCAGGTCCAGGTTTTTCCGGGTCAGTACGCGATCGATTTCATCCAGGTCGTAAGGCTCCTCTGCCAGGGATTTAACCGAAGTCCCTCTGGAAATATAAGCCTCCAGCGGCAGAATACGCGCTTCAACAGCCCTTATAGCGGCGCGGGGAGTTCTGGGATTGTAAGCACCGCTCGAAGTTCTGAAATAGTCGAATCCCAACATCTCTATACCTTTTGCATTTCCAGGAGATTATCAGCGATCTCAAGCATCTCATCCGCCGTCATTTTCTTCTCGCCAAGGGCGGCATAACCCAACACAGCTTCCACGGGCTGGCTTACATCATCTATCGTCCAATTCTCCCCGTTTAAAGTTCCCAGCACCTCGAGGGAGAAAAGGGAAGCGCCGTCATAGTCGAGATTGGGAATGAGAAATGCTATCTGATTATTCGCCTTGTACTGGAACAGCCGTGCCCTCTCATGAGCCAATTTCGTAAGGACTTCCGTTACGCGGATCAGCAGGGAATATGTCTTCTCCTCACCGAAATCCTCTGCTATTTCTTCGAAATTGGCCAGCTCCACGATAACAATGCTCAACGTCTCTCCCTGGAGAGTCATCCGCTGAATCTCCTTTTCCAGCACGGAGTAAAAGTGAGAAAAAGAGGGGAAACCGGTAACAGGATGGATTTCCGCCTGTCGGATTACCGATTCATATTCAATGGCTTTTCCCAATGCAGGATCCGCGAGAGAAACAATCATCTGAAGCAGCTTCTCGGAGTATGGATTGTACTTGGCAAATGGCATTTCACGGATGTTGAGGATTCCCCATACCTTTCCCCCGCCCATGATGGGAATGGTCAACAGGTTGCGGCCCGTGTCCAACTTTTTTAGATTATCGTACTGGAGGAGGAGGTTGATGGAAAACATCCTGTTGTTCCTGAACACCCATCCCTCAATGGTATCCGCCTCCGGTATATCGGCCGCCGCACTCTCATCCGCACTCCAGCCGAGAGAAGCGGCAAGCTTAAGACTCCTGGACTCGGCGCTGTGCTCCCAGATGGAAGCCTTTGCCGCTCCTACAAACCTCTGCACTGTTTCCAGGATCGCGTCGAGCACTTTTGAGAGATTCAGGGAGTAGAGCTCATGAATGCTGCTGTAGAGAGAGGTGAGGGAATCCTGCTGTTTCGATACCCTTTCCTCCAATTCCCGGCCCACGATATCCATACCTTTTACACGCTTCTTGAGGATTCCCTTGTCCCTGCTTATATCCTTCAGCCGTTCCTTTAACCGCTTAATCCGGGCGGTATAAGAATCCCGGATAATGCCAAAGAGATAAACCCCTCCCAATGTGAGGACCAGCGGTATCAGCGAAGTCTGCTTAAGCCTTGCCCAATATTGCGGATCCCACGATTCCGGATGAGCCAGCTTCAGGATTAAAGGCAGGGGGAGCATAACTACAAAAAGAGAGAAAAAGAGACTGAGAAACCCGTAGTACTTACCGTAATAGGCGGCCGCAACCAGGGGAAGTATAAGGTATGGATTGAAATACCCCTCCAGAAAACCCGGATCGAGGTGAAAAAACAGGTTTATTCCGCCGATAATAATTGAGAACAGCAGCAGTTCGCCGCTTCTTATTAATGATGAGTATTTGCGCCCGGCTTTTATCATTGGCCTTTATAATATATGATTAAGCAAAACATGAAAAGGAATCAGCTATGAAATCTGGAAAAAATTGTATCCATCGGATTATTCAGTTGCTGCCGGCAGCCTTTTTGGCTCTGGTAGTATTGGGCGGCGCCTTCGGAGATGATGAGGCTTCCTCGCAGGAACAGGCGCCTCCAACGGAGAAGCTTCAGCCTGTTTTTCCCATGCAAAACAGGAACATCGTGTTTGTAGAAGGGGAAGAGGCTGTCTCCACCAACTTCAACAAAGAGCCCATCCTCAACTACAGCACATCCGGATCCAGAACGCTTCAGCTCAACAGAACCACCGGTCTTCAGGCCGGCGCCGCCTTCTATGCCGAATACGTCTTCTATGTTGAAGAGCCTGGCAGCTATGAGTTCTGGTACGGGGGAACACCACCCGGTTCCGGGGAGGAAATCTATCCCGCTTATGCTTCGCCCTTCCATTATAGTTTCAACGATGAGGAATCCAACCCTGCCTACAGGGAAGACATCGTTGTTGCAGAGCAGTACACTCCGGTCTATTACTGGTGCATGGTCGAGGAACGTGAGTTCCGGCAGGGACAGCATACTCTCCGTTTTATCGTCGACGAAAAGAGAAACTACGACGGGCGGTACTTCTTCTACCTGGATTGTTTCTTTCTCGTGAGAAAGGTCGATGGAAAGAGATCTTTAAGCGAACCTCTTCCTGAAGTGTTTCCCGAAAACCCGGGCAGCAGGGCAATCGATTACCCGTTCCGGGACATTGAAGACTATCTGATCATTATCAGAGAAGATCCCGGCAACATAGAAGCTTATGTTGATCTTTCCTACATCTACAGCCTTGTAGGTGATTATTTGAATGCTTTAAAGCACCTGAGGCGTGCGATCACTCTGGACCCGGACAACCCGGACCTTCTTCATCTTCAGGCCAAGAACCGTATATGGAAGGGGGATATCCAGGAAGGCCTGGACGGCTACCGGGAGATACTCGTCCTGGAACCGGAAAAGCTGGACCGCTGGATAGAAGCCGGCAAGATAGCCGCCTGGACCGGCAGATACGATGATTCGGTGGCTTTCTTTGAAGAAGGATTGGAGAAATTTCCCGACAACATGGATCTTATGGTCAACCTCGGTCTGACTTATCTCTGGTCAGGGCGGGAGAGGGAGGCCAATGAGCTCTTCGGGCAGACCAAAGAGACTGCTGCGGTAGAGGCGCCGAAGCTGATC
This sequence comes from uncultured Spirochaetaceae bacterium, assembly GCA_965371685.1. Lineage (GTDB taxonomy): Bacteria > Spirochaetota > Spirochaetia > SZUA-6 > CAZLRN01 > CBDUZM01. Next base: position 3,607 of record CBDUZM010000304.1, read on the forward strand.
GAGCTTGGGAATGTATTCAGGCTAAATGGATATCCGGACAGGGCGGTGGAAATCTATCGTGAGGCCATTAAGCGCTATCCGTCCAATCTGGAAGCTTACCTCCTTCTAGAGGAAAGCTATTTCAGCACGGAACAGCAGGAAAAAGCGGAGGAAGCAGCTGAGAGCATTGTCTCGACCTTCCTGCCGTCGGAAAAACTCTCACAAACCCTTGAGCTCTACCATAATAAGATGGAGATGAAACTCCAGATAATGGCCGAGTACGAGAGTCTATTAAAAGATAACCCGGACAACCTGGAGCTGCGGGAGCTCCTGGCCCAGACTTACTTCTGGAACGGCTACAGGAGCAGGGGAATAGAGGAGTATCTCAATATTCTTCTCAACCATTCTTTCAGAAGCATGACGAAACTGGTTGAAGATTCTCATCCCCTTTTCGAGATCCTGGATCAAAGCTATATATACCGCTATCTTTTCGCACAGTCTACTTCCGAAGCGTTGGAGAAAGAAAACGCGCTGAAAACAACCCTCGATAAATACAGGTCTGCCCGGAAAGTTCTCGAAAGCTTTATGGCGAAAGTAGAGGAGGCAAAGAACAAGGGGGAAAAGCTGCCTGTGCCTGAAGGAGATGATCCCCAGGACGTATTGAACTCTGCCGGGAAGGAACTGGCAGATACGCTTCAGGCGGCAAAAGGCTTCCTGGAGTCCTACGGCAAGCTCACAGATTCTTTCGACAGTATCTATACATCTCAGAGCGGCCTTTTTGCCCAATGGCGGGAAAAGGAAGCAGAAGACTATGAAGTCTTCCAGAATATAATCAAGAGCAGCCGCTGGCAGTGGGATAAGGCGTCCACTGTTGCCGAGCTTGAAGGACAGAAAGAAAATCCGCTGGCTCAATACCTTCTGGGCAGGATAAGCATGTTCGACGGAAAACTTACCGCATCGGAGAAGCTTTTCAGCCTGAGGGAGCTCTCCGGCTCTCTCAACACAGACTACCGGCACGCTCTTTTCCAATCCGTACTCTGGCAGGGGAAGACGGAAGACGCCCTCTCCATGCTGGATGATTCTGAAACGGACCTGAT
>CBDUZM010000305.1:0-4680 GCA_965371685.1 uncultured Spirochaetaceae bacterium
ATCGGCCCGGTCAACCTGTCCGTAAAAGGACTCTCCATTCACCGCTGTCCATCGTCCGACGTCACCAAGGATACTCACAGCTTCCTCCGGCACACTTCCGTCAGGCCTGGGTCCGATGTTTAGAAGGAGATTGCCTTTTCCGGCTGCTGCAGATCTCAGCATGGACACCACTTCCCGGGCTGAATGCCAGTCTACGGCGGAAGGCATATATCCCCACGAGCCGTTAAAAGTCATGCACGCCTCCCATTCCCTTCCCGCCTTTTCAGCATCGATACGCTCCTCCGGGGTGCCGAAGTCCTCATCGAGCTTTGATCGATTGTTGATGATAATACCCGGTTGGAGCTCCCGCACCATGGCGTTCATCTTAACACTCTCCCACTGTTCAGGATTCTCAAGTGGCCAACTCACGTCGTACCAGAGGATGTCGATTTTCCCGTAGTTTGAGCAGAGCTCCCGTACCGCACCCTGGGTGAAATCCAGAAATCTTCTGCGTGCTGCCCTGTCGTTGGCGCACGCAGCGCCATCCGGATGACGCCAGTCCATAAGTGAGTAGTAAAAGCCGATCCGAAGGTCGAACTCCCGGCAGGCATCTACGAATTCCGAGACCAGATCACGCATCGGACCGTGGTTCGCGGCGTTGTAGCCCGTCATCTTAGTGTCCCAGAGACAGAAACCCTCATGGTGTTTCGTAGTCATTACCATGTACTTCATGCCGGTTCGTTTTGCCAGCTCAGCCCATTCACGCGCCGGGCGCTCTCCGGGCTTCCACGTATCTGCAAGTTTCTCGTATTCCGGCACAGGAATACGTTCCCGGTTCATTACCCACTCGTGCCGCCCGAGTTGAGAGTACAGCCCCCAATGAACGAACATTCCGAATCGAGCCTCTTTCCACCATTTCATTCGAGCTTCGCGTGTCTCGGCAACTCTGTTTTCGTACGCTTCCTTTGTCACTTTTTACTCCTTAGCTGATTGTTCTCGATAATTGATAGAAAAGAACCTGCTTTGCTTTTCTGCATGATTTATCTTATTATACCATTCGGATGACGCTTCGTACATCGGCCGTCGGTTTTGATGTGAACCCGATATTTAAATGACTTAAGGAGAAGCAATGGGGAGCAGCGCGTTACAGCCTGACCTGTTCGGAAATGCAGCAGTCGCCGCCGCCGATAAACCCCGCAGAGCAAGGGAGCCGTTCGGCCGTCTGGACGCCGATCCGGATATTCATGCAGCTCTGCTTCCGTATTGCCGGTTGGCGCCAGGCGATATATGGGAGGATAAGCAGAACGGGCACCGGGTAGGGGTTCTTGATGCTGAAAATACTGAGCATCTCGTTAAGATTCTTCAGGGTGCCAGTCCTACTCTTGCAGTAAACGATCCTCCATACAATGTCGCGGTGGGCAATGCGAACACGCGGAACCTGTCCAGGCAGCCGATCGCTGACTACATGGAGTTCTCTCGTCGGTGGGTGCAGAACTGCGCCTGCGTAATGGCGGATTACTCGCATTTCTATGTCTGGCTCGGCGCCGACATGCGTGATAACTTCCAACCCCTTCCGGACTTCATGATAATGATGCGCGGATTTAGTCGGTTCGTACCGAGGAATTACATTACGCTGAGGAATCAACGCGGTTACGGGACGCAGAAGAACTGGATGTGGGTTAGACAGGAGCTGCTTCACTACGTCCAGGGTGACCCGCCCTTTTACGTAACGTACACAGATATACCCAAGATACTGCGCGGCTACTACAAGACAGTGAACGGGAAGCGGATGGAGAATATGGAGCGAAGCAAGTCAGACAGCATCCGCCCGGGGAATGTCTGGGTGGATCTGCAGCAGGTATTCTACCGTATGGAGGAGAATGTCCCCGGCTGCTACGCACAAAAACCATTAAAAGCCATAGAACGTATACTAATTACCAGCAGTACCGAGGGAGACGTTGTGCTGGATTGCTTCGCACATTCCGGAACAACGCTCCTCGCCGGTGAACGCCTTGGAAGGAAGGTTGTGACCTTTGATATCGATCCCGTCTTCGCGGAGCTTACCATTAGAAGGCTGGAGCACTACCGGGCTGCCGGAAGGACCGGGTGGCAGTGGCACAATCCCTTCCCTGAGATGGAGAGAACTGATGACCCGGAAGGAAATACGCGGCTGCCGGGTAAATACTGATATTTCTTCGGGAGGATACGAATCGAATATGAATTCACGCGAACGAGTACTAAAGGCTGTAAACTTTGAGAATCCTGACAGGGTTCCAATTGATTTAGGCGGAATCCGTGCATCGGGTATAAATGCAGTTGTTTATGACATGCTGAAAAAGCGTATGGGAATCGAGACTCATACACGAATTCACGACACGATGCAAATTCTGGCAGAGCTTGACATGGAGGTTGTGGAACGTCTTCATGTGGATGTTCTCCCTCTGGAACCGATGACGGTGCAGTGGGCGCGGCAGGATGCTCTGGAAGGTGTGCGCAAGACTCTTTTCTGCGGGCTCGACGTTTACTTTCAGCCCGGCACAAGAATTGAAGAAAGAGAGGATGGAAGCTGGATACTGAAAAGCCTTGACGGCAGTGATATTGCCAGAATGCCCGGGGATGGTTATTACTTCGACTTCATTCGCCCCACCATGGCAAGTACACGGATCGATCCGGACGCGTTCCGTCCCTCGAATACGGTTACCGATGAAGAACTGGAGATGTTTGCGAAGCATGGTCGTTTTTTCTATGAGAATACGGATAAAGCTCTTCTTGGGTGGGGTGCGAGCATTTCAATGATGGGGCTCAGCGCGCTTCTTTCGGATAATATCACCCAGGGATCACTGGATGAATGGTTATGCATGTTAATGACGGAAAAAGATATGGCTCATGAAATGATGAGCCGATATGTGGACGCCGCCATCAAGCGTATCGAGCTCTACCACCAGGCGGTTGGTGACTACTGTTTCGCGTGGGGAGTGGCTTCGGACGATGCCGGAACACAGAACAGCGAGCTTCTGTCGCCGGATCTTTTCAGAGAGATGATCAAGCCCCACTACAAACGATTATGCGAATGGGTGCATACACACACCAACTGGAAAACTTACCTCCATTCCTGTGGGTCCATCTACCACTACATTCCCGAATGGATTGATGCCGGAATCGATATATTGAACCCGGTGCAAATTTCCGCCGCCAATATGGAACCCGAACGGTTGATGAAGGAATTCGGAGGAAAGATCGTTTTCTGGGGCGGTGGGTGCGACACACAGAAGGTACTGCCATTGGGTACACCCGAAGAAGTCCGCAAGCACGTACAGCGGAATATAGAAGTTTTTTCGGCCGGCACGGGAGGGTTCGTGTTTACGCAGGTTCACAATATCCAGCAGGATGTTCCCGTTGAAAATGTCGAGGCTATGTTTGAAACCGCCTATAAATTCTCCGGTTTATCATAATTTTCTTGATTTATTGCCACCTGTAGTCCTGTGCGGCCTTGAATATTGCTACTACGTTTTCAGGTGATGTGTCTCCCTGGACCTGGTGGGAAGGGGCGATAATAAATCCGCTGTTCCCGCCCAGAATATCGATAATCCGCGTTGTCTCGTCGTACACCTCCTCTGCCGTGGCGTGAGGCAGGAGCTCAACCTCATCGATGGCGCCGTGGAAGGAGAGCCGGTCTCCGAAAGCAGGAAATAACTCCTCAGGTTTCATTCCTTTTGCTGTAACCTGAATGGGCTCCAGAATGTCGAGTCCTGATTCTATCAGATCGTCAATAACAGGCACGAGAGAACCGCAGGAATGATAGAACGTGCTCAGTCCCATCTCTTTGAAGGTGGAAATAAGCCTGGCGGTATATGGTTTTATCCTCTCACGCCAGATGTCGGGGTGAATCATCATTCCCCGCTGTGTTCCTATGTCTCCCCCCGAGCCTATAATGTCGATTTCACCGCCAGCCGCATCAAGGACTCGCAGGGCTCTCTCCCGGTAATATGATTCTACACGGGAACAAATGGCTTCTGTTATATCGGGATTCTGGTACAAATCCACCATGAATTCCTCGAGGCTTCGAATATACCACGGGGTTTCAAATGCTCCGCCTGCGAAAAATAGGATTCCCCGGGGTTCGACTCTGTTTTCCTTTTTAATTTTTTCGGGAATTGCGGAGTAATCCCACCAATCGAGGTCCGGCCATGAGTGGTTTTCTATGTCCTTTACCGAACGTGCCCCGGCAAGAGGGTGAAAGTCAAATTCGAAATAGGTATTAAAATCGTTCTCGACCTTTCTCGTATGACACCCCCAGAAATCCACCCCTTCGCTGCCCAGCGGTGTCGCCGATCGCTCTTCAGGCCCTGTAAAGGGCAGGGAAATAAACCGCAGGTCGATATCCAGTTCATCGAGAACATCGTTATTGGTTTTCACACCGAGATAGTCCCGCAGAGCACTCCATGCCTCCGGAGTACACCTGAGTCCCGTCGGCGGGCGGTCCGTACGCTCTCTTTTGGCAGCGGCCAACACTCTTTCTTTACTATTCATTTTATGGATTGCTCCTCTTTATGCGTTTTATTATACCTTCAATTCGATCTTGTCAATTCACATAATATAATAGATGATAAGTTCGACCGGGAAAATTCCTGATTTGTGATATCTTTCCGGCGGAGATTTTGCTGTAAAATCTATTATGAATAAAAGAGATGTAGTTGAAAT
>CBDUZM010000306.1:0-4671 GCA_965371685.1 uncultured Spirochaetaceae bacterium
CGTACCGCTTCCGTCGTTTCTGACACGAAGAACAGTGGTTGTTTCTATACAGCCTGTAAGGACCACAAGAAGGACAATCAGTACGGACAGGTAAATAAGTTTCTTCATTTCGTCTCCTTATAATGGGCGAATTATATAGGTAGAGCCACGTTAGGTCAATAAATTTTTCGGGCAGGTCTAATAATATATGCTTGCCCTGTTTTTTTCTGTGCATATTTGACAGGACCAATGCTAAATGGTAGTTTCATTCCTTTGGAGAGTTGTCTTAGGAGTATGATGCATGAAAGCTGTAAGAATAGGCATGGTTGGTGTAACGGGCAGGGGGGGATTGTATAAAGGATTTCACGATCCGAAGAAAGGATCTTTCGTTACAGGCGGTATGGATATCAGTGAAGATGCACTCGCCAGATTCAAGAAAGATATCGGTTCGGATGTTTTTGTTACTAAAGATATCGAAGAGCTGCTGGCCAGAGCCGACATTGACGCTGTGGCTGTTACCAGTCCGGATTTTACACACGAAGAATATGTCCTTAAAGCGTTTGCCGCCGGCAAGCACGTGTTCAGTGAAAAGCCCATGGCAATAACCATCGAGGGATGCGATCGAATGCTCCAGGCGTGGAAGGATTCGGGGAAGCAATTCATGATCGGATTCAACATGCGCTACATGAATATCTTTCGGGTCATGAAGGATATCGTCGATTCAGGGGTTATCGGCGAATTGAAAACAGTTTGGGTGCGCCACTTCGTCGGGCACGGCGGAGAGTGGTACTACCATGATTGGCATGGCTCGAGGAACAATTCCAACAGCCTGCTGCTTCAGAAGGCATCGCATGACATTGATATGATTCACTGGATAAGCGGCCGTTACACTCGTAAGGTTAGCGGCATGGGCAGTCTCGCCTATTACGGCGGGGACAAACCTGACGATCTTCGGTGTCCGGTCTGCCCGATAAAGGATAGCTGTGTAGAATATCAGCACATCGAGGATGGAATAAATAAAATGGATCTATGTGTTTTCCGGAAGGAAATCGACGTGGAAGACAACAGCATGATTATGATGGAGCTTGAAGGCGGTATTCAGGCTTCATACATGCAGTGCCACTTCACCCCGGACTACTGGAGGAACTACACATTTATTGGCACCGAGGGGAGGGTTGAAAACCTGGACGACTCTTCGAAGGTCCTCGTCAAGCTGCGGGACCGGTCGAACCGGTGGAAAAATTTGGCGGATCAGGTTATCGATGTCAAACCGGCCGGGGGAGGCCATGGTGGAGCGGACCCAATGGTATGCCGCGATTTTGTCGAGATGCTGCAGACAGGCAGGAAACCCATCGCCACTCCGATGGCCGGCAGGATGAGTGTGGCTGTAGGCTGCACGGCTACCGCTTCGATTCGTAACGGCAGTTCCATGATGGAGGTGCCGTCCGTTCCTAACGAGCTCAGTTCCTTTGTTTATTAGTGGATTTCACACTTATGTTTCCGTCGTCTTTGAGGGCATCCCTTCCTCCAGGAGGTGCGAAATTTCGTCTGCAGGAAGAGGTCGGACAAAGTAATAGCCCTGGTAAGTCTGGCATTTTCTCGACGATAGATAGTTGAACTGGTCTTCCGTTTCTACGCCTTCCGCTACGAGATCCATCTCCAGGCTATGGGCAAGAGAGATGATGGAATTGATTATTTTGGAATTGCTTTTCTCATGAAGTTTGATAACGAACGACCTGTCTATCTTCAGGATGTCTACCGGAAATTCAGAAAGATGGCTGAGGGAGGAGTATCCGGTGCCGAAATCGTCGATTGCGAAACGGATGCCGCTGTTCGCCTTTTTTATTTCGTTCATCTTGGTAATAGCCGTCTCCGGATTTGACATAATGCAGCTTTCCGTTACCTCTAATTTTAAGGATGCAGGATTGACCCCTGTCTTTTTGATTATTCTTCCTATATTTTCCACCAGGTTGTCTTGATCGAATTGTTTGGGCGAAAGATTCACCGAGACATAGAGATCTTTATAGCCGGATGAGTTCCAATATCTGAGATGATTGCAGGCAGTCTCCAGGACCCAATCTCCAATGGGAATAATCAGGCCGGATTCTTCGGCAATAGGGATAAATTTATCAGGTGGGATGAAACCTTCCTTGGGATGCTGCCAGCGCAGCAAAGCTTCAAGCCCGTTGATTGAACCATTGTTATTAACAATGGGCTGAAAGTGAAGCTGGAATAGGCCGTTGTTCAATGCATGTCTCAGACCATCTTCCAGCATAAGCTTCTCCGTAACACGGCTGTTCATCTCTTTTGTGAAGAATGCATACCTGTTTCCGGATTCCTTGGCCTTGTACATGGCCACATCGGCGTTGCTGATAAGCTGGGTGTCTTCGATCCCATCTTCCGGAATCGCAGCAATACCTATGCTCACTCCCAGGTTTACATCGGATATGGCTTCATATCCTTCCACGTAATACGGTTTATTTACCGATTCTATAATTTTTTTGGCCACAATGGCGGCATCGGTGGAGCTCCTTAAATGCCTTAGAAGAATGACAAACTCATCGCCTCCGAACCGGAAAAGATTTTCCTGATTTCCCTGGTTAAGCTCCTTTGTTTCTGTAAACCGGTAAAGATGGTCGCTTCCCCTTATACAGTTTGCCAGCCTTTGCGAGCATTCCACCAGTATCTTGTCGCCGATATCGTGACCGAGAGTGTCGTTCACCTTCTTGAATCCATCCAGATCCAGGAAGAGCAACCCCCCTTTTATATTATCAGATCGTATCACATCCTGTAAAAATTCTTTAAGAGAGAGATTGAACAGGTCCCGATTTCCAAGGCTCGTTAACTGATCATGATAGGCGAGAAATCTGAGCTTACGCTCCGTTTTTTTTCGTTGAGTAATATCCCGAATAATGCAGGTCAGCAGTCTGTTCCCGCGTACGCTCTTTGAGTTCCCGAAAGATATTTCCAGGGGAATTATCTCTGAATTCTTGTTCTGCCCAAGCACTTCCACCGCATTCTTGAGCCTCGATTGCTGTCTGTGCCTGTCGTCGATGAAAAAATACTTGTTGAATACCTCGCGATACCTTTTATGCGCTGCCTTTGGAAAAAGTATTTCCAGCCTTTTATGCAAGAGCTCTTTGCTGCTGTATCCAAAAATCGATTTTACAGCCGTATTGGCGAAGAGTATCTTCAAATCCTTGTCTATTTGCAGAATGGCGTCTGTTGCTGTTTCAGAGAGAGCCCAATAATTTTCCCTGCTCTGCTGAAGTTCATGTTTAATGCTTTCATAATGGGTCAGGTCTCTGATGATCGCAACAACAACCGCTTCGTTGTCCCGTTTATGCGATGTCAGGGAAACTTCCAGCGCTATTCTGTCACCGTTTTTGTGCAATCCCTCGAGCTCGAACAAATTTCCGGCAGCTGAAAGATCGCCGGAAGTTTCGTTTTTCAGGCATTCAATCATCTTCTTTTTAAACAGCCTGTGAGTGTTTTTTAAAAAGAACTTTAATACATTGCTGTCCGGTATTTCGTCAGACTCATAGCCGAATATCTTGGTGAAGGAAGGATTTACGTACAGCACCTGCCCATTGCTGAGCATTTCGATCACGGCATCGGTCGTATTCTCTACAATCAGTTTAAAGCTTTGTTCTCTTACCCTCAGGTTTTTCGCAGGTATGCGTCTGTCTTGCAGCCTTACTCTCAGTGCCTCGTTGAAGAGAGAACGATCGCTGCTTTTTTGCGGAGGTCTTTCTTTAGTCAGTTCACTAATGTATTCTATTTCGCTCATGCCTCTACCTTAAGCTGGTAAATTATACGGGGTATTTGCCGTTCTTTTCTTATTGACTTGGATTTGTTTTGTTTCTGACTTTAGACAGCTTTGCACTACTCAAGTATAACACCACGGGATTGTGTTTTCCAACAAAAAAATTCAAATCCAACATCCCAACGAGTTTAGAAACGGATCTATAAAAAAACCGGGCGTCCCTTGCGAGAACTCTTATAAACTGCCAGTATGATCTCCACGGCTTTCCTGGCTTCTGTTCCGTCCACAGCCGGCTTTCCTCCCGTTTCTATAGCTTCCATCAGGTCTTCAAGCTGCTTCTGATGCCCCTTGAAAGAGATATCCGCCGGATCGGCGGCATTCCCTCTCTTTTTACTGGTTTCCGAGAGGCGTTTTCTCAATAGCTCATCTTCCTCGGTTTCTTTGGCAAACAGCCACTCCTGCAGGCTTTCCTCAACAAGGACAGCGCTTCCTTCTGTGCCGCATATTTCGATTTTCTTACGAAAGCCGGGATAGATAGCGGTGGTCCCTTCGATTACTCCCATGGCGCCGTTTTTAAAGCGTATAGCGGCCACTGCCGTATCTTCCACCTCTATTCCGGTGTGACCGAGGGTGCCGGTGAAAGCCTGGACCGAGTCAACCGGACCCATAAACCAGCCGAGAAGATCGATTGCATGGATAGACTGGTTCATCAAGGCGCCGCCTCCGTCGTATTTGTAGGTCCCTTTCCACCCGCCCGCATCGTAGTACTCCTGGCTTCGGTACCATTTGACGTAGGCATCGCCCATAATAAGCTTGCCGAAACGTCCCGAGTCGATGGCGGCTTTAACCATGCCCGATGATTCCAGGAACCTGGACGGGAATATACCGGTACAGAGCACATTGTTCTTCCGGCAGGCTTCTATAAT
>CBDUZM010000307.1:0-4644 GCA_965371685.1 uncultured Spirochaetaceae bacterium
GCAGCTACTGTTAAGAAGACTTATACAAGATATGACGTTAATGGCGGAGCGGATGGAGAATTTTGCGAGAATGAAAGAGCAAAACGAGTTACCGTCAGAGGCAGTGAAGGCGGCGATAACGATTTTGACGATTGGACCTATTATTCTTCTATATCCTTTTCTCCAGAAGTATTTCATAAAAGGTATCTTTATGGGATCATTGAAAGGTTAATTCCATAAAATCTCAGAATGAGGAGTAAATAATGTTCAAAACAGCGAGAGTAAACAAGAACCGCGTACTCTTACCTGAGCAAATCCTTCAGGTCCATGAATATTCTCTCAGGCTACTGGAGGAGATAGGCTGCAAGGTTCAAAGCAATGAAGCTCAGGAACTTCTGAGAGCCGCGGGTTGCAGTCTCGACGATGATTGCCACCTCAGGATTCCTCGTAACCTTGTCATGGAGGCAATTGAGTCTTCGCCAAAATCGATCAAGGTATTCGGCAGGGACGGTGAGCTCTCAATGGAATTGAAAGAAGGTTTCTCCTACTACGGTGCCGGATCAGACTGCCCTACGACGATAGATCTGGAAACAGGTCGTCGGAGAACGTGTCTCAAGAGCGACATTGAAAGATTGTCGAGATTCTCAGACGCTCTGCCCAACATCGATTTCGTTATGTCTTTCGGGATCGCAAATGACGCCCCAAAGGGAAGCAACTTCGTTCATCAATACGAAGCGATGCTCAAGAATACCGTGAAACCGATAATCGTCACCGCTCATGGAAGAAACGACATGCTCACAATAATCGACATGGCCTCGGCAGTGATCGGAGGAAAAAAAGAGCTTGCGAAGAGACCACCGCTGATTCTATACACGGAACCCCTGTCACCGCTCACCCATACTGAGATGGGGGTGAATAAAGCGCTGGTTTGCTGTGACCACGATATTCCTGTGATATACATCGGATCACCCATGATGGGGGCCACTTCACCAGTTTCACTGGAAGCGACCCTGGTCCAGACTGTTGCGGAAACCCTCTCCGGTCTTGTGATTCTCCAGAGAAAGAGAGCGGGATCCAAGTTCATTTTTGGTGGAGACGCATCTGTTCTGGACATGCGAACAACGATCTTCGCCTACGGAGCACCTGAGGTTAACATCTTCAACGAAGCGCTTGCGGACATGGCCCATCACTACAACCTTCCTTTTTTCTGTATGGCAGGAGCAACGGATTCTAAAGTTCTGGACGCCCAGGCAGGGTTTGAGTATGCAATGTCCATCTACAACGCAACGCTGAACGGATGCAATATCATTCATGACTGTGGCTATCTGGAGTCAGGCCTGACATCGTCCTTTGAGTCTCTCCTTATGGCGGACGAGGTAATAAGCAACATCGCTTACACTCTTCAGGGGCTGCGTTTTGACGAGGAAACGGTGGGGCTGCCCGTGATCCAAAAGGGAATGAAAGAAGGATCATTCTTGACACTAGACCATACTATAAAGCACTACAGGAATATTCTTTGGTTTCCTCAGATCATGGACAGAGATAACTATGAGAATTGGGAGAAGAAGGGAAGAAAGGACCTGCGGCAAGCCCTGGCGTCAAAAGCAAAAGAGATACTAGATAAGCATCAGATCCGAAAGATTCCTGAACAGAAAGAGCGTATGATAGATGAGATTGTGGCCAAACACCAGGCAGATGTTGGGGCTTGACCTGCAACCTACAACCAAGAGGAGGAATCTGATGAACCACAGAGAGAGGGTTATCACAGCCGTGCGTCACAAGGAACCGGACCGCGTTCCTCTGGATCTAGGCGGAACTGTGGATTCCACGATGCAGGCTGTAGTATACAGAGAGCTGAGAGATTACCTCAATCTTATGCCGGGAACAACCGAAGTCGTGGATCCATACCAACAGGTTGCAAGGGTCGAGGAAGATGTATTGGAGCTGCTTGGCATAGATGTTATGCCTTCGTTCTACGAACCTCGAAGGTGGAATGAAGGCTTGCTTAGAGATGGCTCTTCGGCGCAGTTCCCTGCTGGATTCTGTCCACGTCGTGAGAGCGATGGTTCTCAAGTCTTGCTTGATGAAGCGGGACACATAATCGCAAGGATGCCGAAGGACGGGCACTACTTCGATCCGGTATACAGCCCGCTCGCAGATGCAATCAGAATAAGCGATATCGATAAGCATATAGATGTCATTGAAAACTTCGATAAACCAGACTTCCTGGACAAGAGCTATGAAGAGCTGGCTTTGAAAGCGAAGGAGCTGCATAATCGTACCGATTACCCCATCGTTGGTTTTTTCGGTGGTCATCTCCTCCAGGCCGGCTTAATTTTAAGAGGATGGGAAGCCTTTTTCATGGATCTGATGGTGAATCAGAAGTTTGCAGCAGCGCTTCTGGAGAGACTCCTGGAGGCGAATACACGGAGGTTCGAGGAATATGCAAGGACTGTTGCCTTGCATGTGGACATTGTCGTTTTCGAGGATGATTTTGGTATGCAAGATCGCCTGCTTATAAGCCCGGAGATCTACCGGAAAATGATCAAGCCCTTTCAGAAGAAGCTGTTCGATTTCGTCAAATCAAGAAGCAATGTCTTTGTTTTTTTCCACAGCGACGGCGCGGTTGCATCACTTATTCCTGATTTCATTGAGATAGGTATAGACATTCTGAATCCTGTACAAGTTACCTGCAAGGGGATGGATACAGGGTCTCTAAAAAGAGACTACGGCAAAGACATTTGCTTCTGGGGCGCGGGGTGTGACAGCCAGCGGGTCCTCGCCTTTGGCTCCACTTACGATGTGAGGGAGGAGGTAAAACGTAGAATAGACGATCTTGCATCCGGAGGAGGCTTTGTATTTGCTCCCATTCACAATGTGCAGAACGGCGTGCCACCGGAGAATGTCGTGACTATGTTTGAAACGGCTATAGAGTACGGCTTATATTAACTGTTACCCGCCAAGTTTAATTACATTTTACTTGAATACTTGACAGAATAGGGAGGAGATATTATGTCAAAAGAAGAAAAATTTGAATTTCACACGACGGGGGAAGATACTGAAGGCGGTATTACTTCAGGTTACGCTATAAATGACGGTGTAAAATTGAAAGTTCCATACTCTTTCATGGGCTCAGAGTACGGGGAAGAGGAAGAAAAAGCAGCGCTTAAAGCGATGCATCAGGATTCTCTTACAATGGGACCGGAAGTAGCTGCTTTTCAGGAAGAATATGCTGCTGCGCATGATGTAAAACACGCTTTTGCAGTGTCAAACTGTACGGTAGGAATGCATCTGTGCACACAGTTGTTTGGTCTCAAAGAGGGTGATGAAGTCATTATTACCCCGAACACCTTCATCGCTACATCTTTGGCCCTGGTAAAGGAAAAGGTTACTCCTGTTTATGCTGATATCGATCCGAAAACCTTTAATATTGACCCTGAGGACATTGCACGAAAAGTAACGCCCAGGACAAAGGCCATATATGTTGTTCATTTTGCCGGTCAAATATGCGATATGGATCCTATTATGGATATAGCGAAGAAGCACAATCTATACGTTCTTGAAGACTGCGCCCACGCTCATCTTGCTGAATATAAAGGCAGAAAAGCAGGATCAATCGGTGATGTAGGAGTCTTCAGCTTTCATTCACTAAAGAACATGACAACCCTTGGTGAAGGCGGGATGATAACGACCAACCATGATGAGTGGGTTAAGCCAATTGAAGCTTTACGGTGTATGAACCTCTCTGAATGGGATCCGAATCAACGTGATTTTACCTTTGGAAAGTATACTATGCACAAAGTGGTTGACGGAAAGTACAGTGATTATTGGATACCTTCACATTTCGATGTTCAGGATGTTAATGGATTCTGGGGCAACAATTACCGAATGAATGAGATTCAGGCAGCGGTGGGTAGAGTTCAGCTCAAAAAGCTTCCAAGGTTTATAGAAATTAGGACAAGGACCGGCCGTTACATCAACGAAGGCATCAAGGATGTAGAAGGGGTAAATGGGGTTTATGAATCCCCTGATTGTAAGCACATATATCATCTTTATACACTAACAGTCGATCCTGCAGTCTTTGATCGGGACGAATTTTTACGAATGCTCTATCGAGAATACGGTGTTCAGGGGATTTTACATTATCAACCACCTTACCATTTTACAGGATTTAAGAAGCTGGGAATTACCGGCGATTGTCCTGTTGCCGAAGAGTTCTTCTATAAACGGGAAATGAATCTGGGCATGAATCCGAGATTAACTCAGCAGGAACTCGACGATACTATCGAAGGTATATGCAAAACAGCAGAGAGGCTCAGTAAATAAAAAGTGTAGTGACCCCATGATAATATAGATTCTCACCAGGCAGAAATAAAATAGGAGGTTCTAATTTATGAGTAAATCAGACTATGAGGATAAGGTAAATTGGGCTTTAATGCAGAAAAAAGATGCCTGGGGTGAGAAACTTATAGCAAAACCCGAGGGGCCCACCTATGAAAAAATGAAAGACTATCTTCATCCACTGATGCCCAGCGGGACCGAACATACTGAATCCGGCGTATATTTTTTACCTTTTGGTTTATATGACGAACTAATAAACAAACATTCACTGACCTTTAAATACGGACAAGGAGATATTGTCGAAGAGCGTTTACACGATGAATC
>CBDUZM010000308.1:0-4616 GCA_965371685.1 uncultured Spirochaetaceae bacterium
TTTATTTTATGCAGCCATAATTAATATAGATATCTTGATTGTAGTTACTTCTTATGACTTGAACTGCGCTTTCTTATTCCATTAAAAAGTATGAATAACAGATTATCTATAATCGGCTCGATTTCATGATGTTTGCTTTCGAGAATAATATGAGATTCCAACCCTTTTAGAGCCATTAGAATAGAGATAGCAGTTTTTTTTAGATTAACGACAGCAAAGAATCCTTTTTTAACACCCTCTGCAAGGATCCTTTTTATTGCTTGTATCTCATTTCTCAAATGTTCCTCTCGGATCTCTTCAATAAAAGAGTAATTATCCAGATAATCATCCTTTAATGCACTGTAATAATTCCCCAACCTGTTGAGAGTACGTATCCTTGTAATTACATATGCCTTTAATTTATCATCAGGATTGGACTTCTTTTCTATTTCTCTTTGTATTTCTACCCTCATTAACCTACTTTCAGTTTCAACGATGCTCTTAAAAATTTCCTCCTTGCTCTTAAAATAATAATAGATAGAGCTTTTTGCCCTATGGAGTGCCCGGGCAATCTCATCCATTGTCGTTTTCTTAAAGCCAAATCTGGAGAAAATTCTGCTGGCATTTTCAAGAATTAAATCCCTTACATTTGCTTTTTTTTCGGATTCGTTTTTTTTGTATATATAGGCCATATCAGTCATATTTTCTAAATTTAAATTCAATTGATAACAAAGTCAAGTTAATATGCCCATTTCATTAACTTGTCGCCTTTGAGCGGTTGAAGGCGCTGATCAGCGCTTTTAATCCCGCCAGATTGATGTTTGTGTCGGTTCCCGCGCCCCAGAATTGCTTGCCTTCTTGTGTCTCAATCTGTACATAAGCCACCGCTGCTGTTTCGGATCCTTTGCCGACTGAATGCTCGTGGAAGTCCGAGAGTAGAAAATTTTTCCAGCCTTCTTTATCCATGGCATGCACAAAAGCATCGATCGGTCCGTTGCCTGTCCCCTTGATTGTCCGTTCACTCTTTTCGTATTCTACATGAGCTACGCAGTCTACCAGATGCTCATCATCCTTGTACCGCTCCAGCCTGAAGTTAATGAGTTTCATGGGGCTTTCTATTTCGATAAACTCCTTGCGGAAAGTCTCGAATACTTCATCCCCGGTAAGCTCTCTTCCCGCCTCGTCGGCGAGGCGATTTACCATTTCTCCCAGGTCGGGGTGCATCTTTTTGGGCAGCTCGAAGTCGTAATCTCTTGAGAGCACATAGGCGACACCCCCCTTGCCGCTCTGGCTGTTGATACGAATAATCGCCTGATAAGTGCGGCCGATGTCCCGGGGATCGATCAGGAGGTAAGGCACCTCCCATAAGGCCGACGGAGCATCCTCTTTCTTTCGCAGGTCCATCCCTTTCTTGATGGCGTCCTGGTGAGAACCGGAGAATGCGGTGAAAACCAGATCGCCCGCGTACGGATGTCGCGCCGCCACCTCCATGCGGGTGCACCGCTCATAGATGTTTCTGATTTTTGGCAGGTCGTACAGGTTGAGCCGCGGATCCAACCCTTGAGAGTACATGTTAAGAGCCGCGGTCACCAAATCGAGGTTTCCCGTTCTTTCTCCATTTCCGAAAAGTGTTCCCTCTACCCGCTCGGCCCCTGCCATCAGGGCAAGCTCTGTGGCAGCTACACCGGTGCCTCTGTCATTATGGGTATGAAGGCTGATAATGGCTTTCTCCCGAACCTTCATATTGCGGCAAAACCATTCTATTTGATCGGCATGGACGTTCGGCGTGGCAGCTTCAACCGTGGATGGGAGGTTGAGAATGATCCTGTCCTTCTCCGTAGGCTGCCAGACATCCGTCACAGCCTCGCATACTTCGAGTGCATAATCTAACTCGGTATCGGAGAAGCTCTCCGGGGAGTATTCGAAACGAATCCGGGTATCGGGCAGGGACGGCACAAGAGATTTTACCATTTCGGTTCCACGAACAGCTATGTCCTTTACCTGCACTTTCGTCATGTTGAATGTTACCCTCCGCTGAAGCGGCGAAGTGGAGTTGTACAGATGGACGATGGCCGTTTTCGCTCCTTCTATACTTTCGAAGGTGCGTTCAATCAGGCGCTTCCGCGCCTGGGTTAAGACCTGTAGAACAACATCGTCCGGTACAAGACCCTCCCGGATCAGCTGCTGAATAAAATCGAACTCTATCTGGGAAGCAGACGGAAAACCGACTTCAATTTCCTTGAACCCAATATCCACCAACAGCTGAAACATTTCTTTTTTTTCGGGAATACTCATTGGGATTGCAAGGGCCTGGTTTCCGTCTCGAAGATCAACACTGCACCAAACCGGCGCTTTTTCGATCCTTTTCCCCGGCCACTCCCTGTCCGGAAGATCCACATCTGCATAGGGACGATATTTTTCCGTTTTTTTCACTTCTCTCACGATATTTCCTCCTCTTATAAAAAAAGCCCGCCGCCGATAAACTCGGCAGCGGGCTTGCTGTGCTAAAATGCTTCGAGCAATTACTGCCCGTACGGCCTCAAGCAAGCCTTTTTCTCTGCCGAGTCCCCGGCGATTTCGCCAAGTAACTCGAGGCTAAGCAGGAGAGTCAGATCTGACAAGAGGCTCCGATACACCATAACAAGAGATAGTTTAATAGACACCGGCAGGATTGTCAATAGGTGTAGGCGGGTATGTTTAGTGATAGGACAGCTTCGGGAACTTCGACCTTCCGCGGGATCAGCGGCCGCAGGAAGGGTGATGGCTCGACCAATCAATCGCCGGCTAAGCTGACATTGGTCTGCTGTCTGTCGGCCGCCTGCTGCACGAGGAGCGTGATGCGCGTCGATTCCAGAACTTGCTCGCTGGTCAAATCGCTGTCCCCGGACTTTCCGACGATTTCGTTCAGCAGGTCATCCAGATAGCCTTCCTCGCGCCCGGGATCGAGCTCGATGATTTCTTCACTCTTGCTGCCGTCTCGCCAGAGGTGCACGACAGAATCCGTTACGCTGGTTTCGAGGATGCCTTTATCTCCGTGCAGAGTGTATCGCCAGTACTGGGGTACCGTGTAGCCTTGACTATCCGGTGACATGAACGATACGTCGCCGATGATCCCGATCCCGTCCTCCATTGTGAGCATAAGCTGAGCGCAGACATTGAAAGCGGGGCACTCCTTCAAGCGATTGTTCCAGACTCTGGCGGCAACTACGCTATCGAAACCGACTCCCAGCAGCCAGGGCAGGATGTCGATGGCATGCACGGCGATGTCGTTGATCGTACCCCCGTGTTTGCCTTCTTCGAAGTACCACATCGAGCGGGCGCCGTACATCAGGGGATGCTGGCCCATGAAATTGACGGTGTGTATCCGACCGATCACGCCTTCGCGAATAAGCCGTTTGAGCGTAAACATGCAAGGCTCGCTGCGATTCGTGAGCTGACAGCCTACAGACAAACCTTTTTTTCGGCTCAAGTCGCGGATGCGTTCCCACTCTTTTAACCTGGTACAAAGGGGCTTGTCGACGATCACGTGTTTACCGAGCTCGAGCCCACGAATAACAAGGTTGCCACGGCGGCCGAAATAATCGCCGATAGCCAGCACATCGAACGCGTCGCTGTCGGCCAGCAGCTCATCCGTAGACGAGTGAGTTAGGGCGACCTTTTGTCGAGCCAGATCATCGGCCGTAGCCCTGTCATCCTCTGCAGCTGCTGCCAGCTCCGTGCCCTCGTGTTTCTGGACAGCCCGGTAGAGTTCGAGAATATGGCCGTGCCTGAAACCGGCAAAGGCGAATCTCTGTATCATGGTCGTTCCTCAAATAGATCGTAAATGCGTCGCAGGCGGAGCAGCCAACTTGACCGCCCCGCCGTGCCGACTTTAGACCATGCAGCTCTATTTATCAAGCTGTAGTTTTCGCGGCCGCAGTTCAATTTCCGTAATGGACAAAGGGCGCCCAGAAAAAGGGATCGTGGTAGTCCGTGTTTTTGATAAAAGTTCTTTTCATCTCGGTCAAAGCCTGGGCGTAGGTCAATCCTTTTTCTTTCACAATGGAATACAGCCCGGTCATTAATTCCATGGTGGATCGGTCCGCCACCTGCCAGAGGGAGACGGAAACTCCATTGGCGCCGGCAATGAGAAAAGACTGCATCAATCCCACAACACCTTCTCCTCCGTATATTTTGCCCAACCCGGTATCGCACGCTGAAAGATTTACGAAACGGGCCTGGAGATTGAGCTCCGCAATTTCAGCCATTGTAAGGTATCCATCCTCCCCATCCCGGGCTTGAGGATTTAGGGACAAAACAATGGCGGACAACTCGGGAACTTCCGGCACAACGACTCCGTGGGCGGCGAAGTGTATTACATCAAAATCCTTAAGCTCGTTTTCTCCGGAGAGTCGTTTTACGGTGGATTCGCTGGCTTTCTCTCCGGTGTAGATTATGCTGTTTGGGAAAATATTTTTAATTGCTTTCACTTCCTCGAGAGTACCCGGAAGGTTGCTCCATTGGGATATCCCGAGTTGGGCATACAGCCGGCTTGTGCTTTGCCCGCGGTTTATCGCTTCACGGCTTTTCTTTCGAACGACTTGCAGGAACTTCCCGGTTATCTCCATTTCCGTAGTGTTGACGCTTTCGTTGTAAAC
>CBDUZM010000309.1:0-4616 GCA_965371685.1 uncultured Spirochaetaceae bacterium
CATACTTTTCTAATAAGTTGCTTTCTTTTTGCAGAAGTTCAAGAATTCTTTGAGCTGGCCCTTGTGGTTCATTTCTCCCTGCTTCCCATGCTTCAACTGTTTTCTTCGATACTCCCAAAGCTTCTACAAATGCTATTTGAGATAATCCCAGTTCGTTTCGTATCGATTTTATTTTTTTTCGCTCCATAATGTGGTACGGGCGCAATGGTAACACGACGTGTTCGGGTACCCTTCAAAATCCCTTTTTTCTCGTACCTGATTGCCTCATCAAGACCGGAAATTATGCTCTTGTAAACGCTTCTTTCATCAGGACGTGCCATTTTCACTAATCCTCCATACTAACAATATTTCTTCTTCAGTTCATTCCTAAGTTCAACTACAAGCTTCCGCACCTCATCTGTTTCACTTTGTGTCAGATCCAACTTGATGTTTTTCTTATACACACCAATGAAATATGTTCTCTCATAACTGGGAAATCGACATACAGAATCCTCATGCCACCTCGTTTACCACTACCTTTCAGCCCCCACCTTAGCTTCCTTAATCCTCCAGCCCCTTTTATAATATTCCCATAATCTGGCTGGAGACAGAGGAATTCTTCTACCGCACGCAGATCTTCGTCATCAAGCCTAAGACCTTCCATGTTTCGAGCTGTATGCCAGCAAGTCATACCCGTCATAGAGTGCTTCGCCAACTCTCCATCCACGCTGCTGTAGCATATAAGCTACTCGTGCTCGACCGACTTTCTCCAGCGCTAGATTTCTACTCATTATCGCTACCTCTTAAGCTCTTATCGGTTACTGCCAACAGAACGCTATTCATAGTGTGTCCACATTCGCAGAATCTTGACTATCTTCTCATCCAGCAGCACTTGGTAGACCAAACGATGCTGAATGTTGATACGGCGTGAGTAGGCTCCAGAGAGATCGCCAAATAGCTTCTCATATCTTGGTGGGCTCTGAAAGGGATCCTGCTCAAGGATACGCAGGAGCCTAACAACGTTTTGCTTCAGTCCAGCACGGACTATCTTCTTGGCGTCATTCTGTGCCTTCTTTGTATATATAAGCCGATAGCTCACCAGCGCAGTTCGTTGTCGCAGCTCTCAACAGGTGTTTTAAGTCCCTTGCGAATCGAGTCAGCCATGCCAGGTATTGACAAGAGATACAGTGTCTCTTGAATTGCTCTCCAGTCGTCCTCGCCTACCAGCACTGCGGAACTGTCCTTTCCTGTGATCGTCACCGGCTCATGCGATTCGCTGACGTCATTAATCAATCGATACAAGTTCTTTCGGGCATTAGTAGCATTGATAGCACTCATAAATCCATCCGTACGTTATAGCGTACGTCTAATATATCACCTTTTCGGTAGAATGGTCAATAGAGTATTAGGTCTGCGGGGCGGCCGGAGCTGACGGATGTCCAACAAACCAGAACCGAGTATCCTCTTGCCACGCAGACGAAGTCCCATGGAAAAGCTTTCAAACAGACCCTCTGGCTGATGGTTCGATGCGCCCGCCTCCGGGTTGCACACATTCAGCCCGGAGGAAGACACCAAGAGGTCTTCTAAATTATGGTAGTGCTTATTATCCCCTCACTCTTCTCATAATTATCATCAATATCGATAAGGACACAGCAATCCACACTGCAATTATGATCCCTCCAGCGATCCAGTTCTTCTTCTTCCTGCCGGATATAGCGCTTACTGCCCTTTCATAGCAATCTTCCATTACTGCTTTAGGTATCATCCGAATCGCAAGAGCAATACCCAATGGTAAAAGGATCATGTCATCGAGATAACCGAGAATCGGTATGAAATCAGGTATCAAATCAACAGGACTCAACGCATAGGCTACAACAATAGCTCCAAATAACTTCGCGTACCATGGAACCCCGGGGTCTTTATAAGCCAGGTAAAGGGCATAAATCTTGAGTTTGATTTTATTCAAATTCTGTCCCACAACCTCGATTAAGAAATACCTATTTCCATTATGCCTTACTTCATAAATTTTGCAAACGGAGGTTCTTTATTGTTAATAGTAAAAAAAGACCCATAATAACTGTCGTCACCGGAATACGATCTGGACGGAGAAAAAATATTACTCTTGATAAGTTGAAAGGTTTAATCGATGAGCTTAATCTTGACCTTCAATTGGTGGGTTTAACGGAAACAAGACAGCAAAAAACCCTGTTGCTGTTGCTCTCCAATAAATATGCGATGTACTCCAGCGCCAATGTATCTTGATCCATAAAATAACTGGTACATTAGGTAGGCGGCTATAGAAGCAACCAACGAAAATCCTATGGCAACAATAGCTTCCGAAAGCCTGACTGGGGATTGCAGCCCTCCGATAAATTTTATCAGTTCGTCAAACATAGTTAATCCTCCTTTCTAGGATTCAACACCTCTTCTCGCAGTTCATAGCCGGGCCACTGTACCGGGAGCTGATAGGTGTGAGCCAAGACAACAGCAATACTTCGAAAACCGGCGCCAGTCTGTATCCAGCAGTTTTATGCGTTTGAGTGTTAGCGGTAATTCCAGGGTTGATCCCTTTACCTCAATAACTCCTCCTTGCAGCCGTAGTTCCCGTTTTTCATGGCCTAATTCTGAAGCCACTAAAGAAGAGCGAATGTTGTAGTCAAACGATACTCGTATTCCGGTAGGATATTACGATGATTGGTCGCAGCGGAAGTTCCGGATAATGGCCAAATCCGGCTAATGTATCGACGAGAATTGTTTTATCTACAATCCCGGCGCTTAGATGAGGCGGTTCAAGATACTGTGCTGATACTATAAACCTCTGACGCTGTTTGCTGCTGGCAAAGCCCTGTCGTGACTTGAGCTCCAAGAACACGGGGGCCAATCTTTGAGAACTTCTTATCTCGTTGTACCAGCGAATACGCACCTTGTCTTTCTTGAATTCCCCGGATACTGATCTCATGTACTGGTCAAGATCAGGAGTATCGAAATAAAGACTGTTGACCTGACCTTCGGGATATTCTCTATCCGGGCGACAAACCTGCCGCAGTAGAGTGTAGGCAAAGCCAATATTTCCGGGAGATACGAAGAACTTTTGCTCAAGCCTTCGAGTCGGCATAGCAGCATCAGCAGATACCTGTTCTATATCCGTTCCCTCCCGGCGCCTGGCTGCTTTCCATCAAGCTGTTGCCTGACCGATTCAGCACGCTCAGCCACAAAGGTTTTCAAGCCGATAGGAATCGGCTGTCGCCGTAAAAGAACCA
Organism: uncultured Spirochaetaceae bacterium; assembly: GCA_965371685.1. GTDB lineage: Bacteria > Spirochaetota > Spirochaetia > SZUA-6 > CAZLRN01 > CBDUZM01. The sequence goes on from CBDUZM010000309.1 coordinate 3,240, forward strand.
CATCTTCGGTAAGGCCACGCTCAAAATCTCTGGTGGAAAAAAACTTGAGCTCGTCAGATTCCACGAAAGGGCGTATCAAATCGGCCAGCTCATCAATACGAGACAACATCCTATCGATCTCAAAGGGTCCATCCAACAGTAACTTCAAGTATCTGTGGTAAGCATCCAGATATGACTGATGGGACAACAACCGTTTTACAATGGGACGATCAGCTACTCGGCCGCATGTTGGTTCATCGATGTATAAGTTTATTATATCTTTGCGATCTATACCGGGGCATTGACATTTAAAGGTACCAAAGGCCATGTTAAGGTCCCACGGGAGTATAATGAACTTACCGTCAATTTCATAGAGGTAGTAGTTGTGACCTGATCCGATGTAGTTGTCCAAATGCACAATGAGCGTTGATACCGCCAGGAATCGCAGTACCTCATCAACATCTAACACCTTCTCAATCTCATCAGGGAAAGTTTCATCCGGCTCGTTGTTGAGAACATCAAGGAAGCGAAACAGAGTTGAATGGTCAGGATTATTCTCATTTGTTTTTAGCCCCATCAGTTGAAGATAATCAAGTTGTTTCCCCGGTGGCCTTCCTGCTCAAAGGCTTGCATGATTTCCCTCAACTTGCCGCCGCCCAGGTTAACATCCAGTCCACTGTCCGGGACATCCTGCCTGGTAATTTCCCGCCTGACCTGCTGTCCTTCAAGCTGCGCTTCTGTCCAGGTTAAAGGACCTGCCCACATTTCGGGTTTATATATATTGCCATCATCCGTGGGAAAATGCCGCCTCAAGAAAGTCTTGTCAATTTGCTCAACCATCGTATATACCCCAAGGCGGGTGTCATTTACCCACAGGTCAATGAAAGAGGAACGGGGAGTAGGAATACCCATCTGTTCGAACAGCTCATATGCAAGTCGCTCTCGGATAAGCGTTGGATCGCTGAATCCGTTGTTTAGATTGAGCTTTTTTAAACCCCGAAAATTACGAGCCTTATTGAATAGATTGAAGTCAACCTTCAGGCTGAATCTGGGGCTGCCCGAGAGGAAAGCTTCACGAAGTGAGGAGTTTCCCTTTGGCCTGACTCCCACATCGGATACGAGTTCACCGTCAAACCAGAAGTCTGCACGCATATATTGCTCTGCCAGAGCATTTTGTCGGCAGGCAGTCCAGTACTCCTCCTTCATGACGATGCGTACCGTGACGACACGATCGGCAATAAATGCGTCCGGCTTCCTGGCAGATGGCGTCTCTGATGACCTGCTGCTGCACCCTGACATATAGGGAAACTACTGCTCTCAACTATAATGTTCCACAATGAAGTACCTATCGCAGGTTATATAAACTAACCCAATAAATATTGAATTAATAAAAAGAAA
>CBDUZM010000310.1:0-4610 GCA_965371685.1 uncultured Spirochaetaceae bacterium
GCCTATGGGCACTACGGGGGAAGCAGCCCTGGGCCGCTCATCCGTGCTCCCGAAGAAGAGGCACAGGGCGTTTCCCGGAGGCCATAGAGCCATCTCACCGATCTCCAGGATCTCGCGGGCTGTATCTTCCGCCTCTACATTCAACCCGCAGTCGCCGTAATATTCATCGCCCCAGCGGGACAGCCGGATTGTGATGGGGAGCTTACCGGCCAAAGCCCCGGCGCCGGAGCTGTTATTGAGCTCTGCTTTTAAGCTTAAACCTTCTGTTTCCAATATAACTTCCATTGTTCTCCGCCTTCCGCGCTGAACCTGACCGGTAAATCGATCCGGAAACCGGCTGTATCGGACACTTGCTCAGCGTACTACTCTGGCGCCTCCACCGGAGGCAATTTTTTCCACCTCACTGAGCGCCGCCATGGACGTGTCGCCCGGAGTGGTCATTGCCAGAGCACCATGGGCAGCTCCGTAATCCACAGCCTTCTGAGGATCATCAAAGGTAAGAAACCCGTATATCAGGCCTGACGCGAAGCTGTCTCCACCGCCTACACGATCGAATATCCCTAGATTTTCCCGGGTGGGAGCTTCGTAAAATTTATTCCCGGTCCAGAGAATGGCGCCCCAGTCGTTGATACTTGCCGTTTTGACCGTTCTTAATGTTGTGGCAATGGCTTTGAAATTGGAATATTCCCCGACGATAGTTTCAATCATCTTCTTGTATCCGCTGACATCGAGCTTTGAAAGCGTCTCATCGGCGCCTTCCACTTTGAAACCGAGACAGGCGGTAAAGTCCTCCTCGTTTCCTATCATGACATCCACGTAAGGCGCCAGCTTCCGATTGACTTCCCGGGCTTTTGCCTGGCCGCCGATGGATTTCCAGAGGGAAGCACGGTAGTTAAGGTCGTAGGAGATTAGAGTTCCATGCTTCTTCGCAGTATGCATAGCTTCGTACAGCACATCCGGTGTAGTCTCCGATAAAGCGGCAAAGATTCCACCTGTATGAAACCATCTGCTCCCCTCCCCGCCGAAGATCTTATCCCAATCGATATCCCCTTTCTTGAGCTGGGAAACCGCCGTATTCCCCCTGTCCACGCAGCCAAGCGCACCGCGTATTCCGAATCCTTTTTCAGTGAAGTTAAGCCCGTTCCTGACGCTCCTCCCGCAGCCGTCGTACGGCACCCATCGGATATGGGATACATCGACTCCTCCCTGCATGATAAAGTCTTCAACAAGCCTGCCTACCTCATTATCCGCGAAGGAAGTCACCACTGCGGTTTTAAGGCCGAAACATTTTCGCAGGGCGCGGGTCACGTTGTATTCCCCTCCCCCTTCCCATACCTTGAAATCACGGGCAGTTCGGACCCTGCCGTCTCCCGGATCCAGCCTCAACATAATTTCTCCCAGGGAGACACAATCATACCGGCACTTCTCTCTCGGTCTTAGATCGAAAACAGCCATATTACCTCCTCAAAACTTCCTGTAGAACACTAACATCCTGTCATTTCCTGTATATCAGAAATAGAGCGTATTATCAACGGTGCAGCGCAAATATCTGTTTATAGACATTTTTTACCATCGATGCTATTCTTAGTGATAGAGACAGGCGTCTATGTCAGATTTAAAGGAAGAAACATCCAACTCTCACGTGGAATCGCTTTCCGATAACGACAGCTTCGGCAAGAGCGAGGGAGACAATCTGCTCAACAGCACCTTTCTCCTTCTCAAGGCTTTCGCGAAAACCTATAAAAAAATCCACTTCGATTTCCCCGCTTTCGTAAAATTTACCGGCGTCTATGTGGAGCAGTACGGAAACCGCTTTAAGGAACTTAAAATCATCACCAGCAACCCCAAGGCACTGTTATTTAAAAGCCTTGAAGATTTGGAGAAGAAGCACAAGGTCAGCCTTGCTTATAAAGGAGCTGCCATCGAAAGTATCTACTTTCCCCTGTATGCAGTCCTGCTTCTTCAGAAAGCTTACGAGGATATCGAGAGGAACCCTGAAGCCCCCTTTCCTACAGACGAAACCCTTGGTGTTACCGTCCCTTCCGATCTTATAGCTTCGATAGACGTACCGAACGGCTTAAACGACCTTCTTAAAAGTAAACCATCCAAAACACAGAGCATTGTTCGACTGACCTTTCCATCCGGTATCCAGAGCATACTGATTATACCGGAAATTCTTCCACAGCAGCTCTTGGAATATTCCCTCAACAAGATCCGGGTCTACATGAACAAGTCGGGTAATGCCTCTTTCATACAAAGCAGGCTTCGACCGGCATTCAGGGATCACCAGGTATCCATGCAGACTACGCTCAACAACATAGTAATAAAACCCTCCACCGCTGTATCTTCCATAACAGAGGCCTCGGATTTTTCCTTTCGGTTTTGGGCGAATTTCAGCAACCTGCTTACCCGCGAGCAAAGTGAAAAAAGAGACCTTCTCATCTCTGAAAGTAATCTCGCACAGGCCGCATACATCCTGGGTGTGGTGAATGTCTATTATCGTGAGCTGGCCAGAAATAAGGTAAACGCACGGGTGGAGACTCTCAAATCCCTTGACGGTGAACTGAAAAGACCGCCTTACGCATATACGCTTAAGGATCTCCTCAATTTACGGGACAAACAGGGAACTCCTTTGATAAAACCCGACGATATGGAGCGGGTTACACAGTTTCTAAGCTCTAAAACCAGGCCTGCCAAGAACAGGATGCTCCCCGATCTGGTTATAATCAGAGCGGGCCCGGGCCGGGAGTACTACATCTACAAAAACCAGTTACCCCTTGTCTTTGTACAAAAGCTGCGTGAAACGGCTATACAAATGAAAAACTACTATCTTGAGAGCTGGCCGGAAGCAATAAGGAATGATGAAAAACCGGCTTCCATGGATGACGACAATCAATTCCTTCAAGACATCAGGGCTCGACTTAGCACCAATTATCCCCTGTGCAATGCCCTGTTGGATTATAATTTACTTAACGGCGTTGAAAGGGAGACGAAAATACGTCCCGAGCTTCTCTCCGAATTCAACAGCTGCTTCAACAGGAGACTGCGGAAACTGAAACCACTGAACGAAATACTTAAGCTCGATCGCGGAGAGTTGTCAAAGATAACGAACAAGCAGCTGCGGTTTTGGGAGAGATATAAAGTCTTTAGAAAATTGGTCGCTCTTCTCTTCGGATTATTCAGCTCCTCTGCATACCGGACCGGGACGGTAAGCAGCGGGCAGAGGCAGCAGACAATGAGAAAAGGCTTTGTTAAGATACAAACCGAGGAAGACCGCCGGCTTGAGAAAACCGAGTTGAGCAGAGAAGCCGCCGCCAAGGCGCCAGGCGCGGGAGCGACTTATACCGACAAAAAGGCAGCCTACGAAAAAGCGGTACAGGTGCTTAAGGAGCATTTCGTAGGCAAAGGTCTCAACGCGTCAACAAGCCTCAAAGAGCTGGCTGATAAGTGGAATCCCCTGTTCGATCGAAAGGCAAGAGAGAACCTTATTGAAGATGTTAATTCCATGATAAGGGATTACATCCGGGGTTTGAGAAAGGGTTTTCGAATTAAACCACCGAATGTGGAACGTTTAGAAGCGATTGCGCAGAAATTATCTCAACATTCGGCTTTTGAAAGAATAAAAAAAGGGGGCCTTTTCAAACACTACATTGAGATATACATGATTACGCTTCTCGAAGAAACAGGATTTACCCGCAGGAAGTAACTTACAAGCTTCGTTTTACTCGAACGGGGCAATTTCTTCCCTGATGCGGGCAAACTGCGGTTTTAAAACATCGTATATAATTTTTATACGGTTATCATGGTGGAGAAAGGCTGACTTCATGGCATTGAGAGTCACCTTCTCCAGGTCTCTGAGTGTAAGGCTGTAATGCTGAACCGCCAGGAACATCTCGTTGCCGAGGTTGGTGCTGCTCATCAGACGGTTATCCGTGCAGAGTAAAGTCCGAAAGTCGTTTCTATAATAGATATGGAAGGGGTGCGTATCGAACGATCCGGCGGCGCCTGTCTGAACATTTGATGAAAGGCACATCTCCATGGGAATCCGTTTATCGCGAATAAAGTGCGAAAGGGTTCCCATCTTCTCTATCCTGGTTCCATGGACAACCATATCTTCGATCAGGCGGGTGGCATGACCTATACGATGCGTGCCGCAAATCTGAATAGCCTGCCATATTGATTCTATGCCGAAAGCCTCGCCCGCATGAATGGTAATGTTGAAGTTTTTCTGCCGGATGTAACGGAAAGCTTCTATATGCTTCTTGGGAGGATGGCCATATTCATCGCCCGCGATATCAAACCCCACAACTCCTTTCTCCCTGAAATTCGATGCCAGTTCCGCCATATCGAGAGAATCGGATCGATCCCTCATGGCACAGATAATAAGGCCATACTCCACTCCGGTCTTCTCTTTACCTTCGTCCAACCCTTTCAGGACCGCCGAAACCACGGATTCCACATTCAGATCCCCCCGGGTATGCAAAACCGGGGCAAAGCGGATTTCCGCGTAAATTACCCCGTCCGCCGCCAGGTCCTCGAGTGCCTCCCGGGCGATGCGCTGCAGAGCTTCTGCAGTCTGCATTACAGAAAGAGTAACAGAAAAACCTTCA
>CBDUZM010000311.1:0-4596 GCA_965371685.1 uncultured Spirochaetaceae bacterium
GGGAAATCCTCTATGCGGTACATCTGGGAAATCACGATTTCCTCGAAACCCTGGATATGGACCTGAATGAAGGAGACAGAGTCACTCTGAAAGGATTTGTCCATGGCGAAGACATCGCCGCTGTAAATCTCATGACAGGTGATAATAGCTATGACTTGCGCCGTGAAGACGGTAAACCTTTATGGGCCTCCAGCGTTTTAGCCGGTGTGAATAGCCCGGGTGAAAACGGTCAGGGGGACAGCGAATGCTCCGAAGAAACTCCCGGCGTAGACGAATCGGACGAAAACTGACGGGATATACAAACAGCACTACTTTTTTGAGCAACAGGTTAAAAGAGCCGCCTTCAAATCGATTGAAGGCGGCTCTTTTGACTGTCGGTTCGTTATGGTGTATCCTGCCCTCCATGCGGGCTATTGACTTTCACACTCATGCATTCCCCGATTCTCTTGCGGAAAAGGCAATTCCCCTGCTTGAAAGCGAGGCGGAAGATGCTCAAGCCGTTCTGGACGGAAAGATAGGCTCTCTCTTGAAGTCCATGGATAAGTCGGGGATTGAAATTTCCGTTATTGCCTCCATTGCCACGAAGCCCAAACAGTGGGCTTCCATATTAACCTGGTCGCAGAGCATAGCCTCTTCCCGGATTGTTCCCTTTGCCTCTGTTCATCCGGACGATCCTCAGTGCCTGGAACAGATCAGTCGAATACAGGAGGCAGGACTCAAAGGGATAAAGCTTCATCCTTACTACCAGGATTTTAACGTGGATGAGAAGCGCCTCTATCCTCTCTATGAATCGGTTCAGTGCTCCGGTCTCATTCTCCTCTTTCACGCAGGTTTTGACGTTGCGTTCGAGCGAATTCGGAAGGCTGATCCCGAGAGAATACTAACGGTGTTTCGGAACTTCCCGGGACTGAAATTTGTAACAAGCCATTTCGGCGCCTGGGAGGACTGGGATAACGTGGAGCGTTTCCTGCTGGGTAAGCGTATTTACATGGATATATCCTACTCCTTTCAATATATGTCCCGGGAGCAGGCACGGCGGATTTTGCTCAATCACCCCAAAGAATACCTTCTCTTCGGGTCGGACTCCCCGTGGGCGGATCAAAAAGCTACGATCGAGTCTCTTCTGGAAATGGACATCGGGGAAGAGCGGAATCGAGCGATTCTCTTTGACAATGCCGCGCGGCTGCTTGGTATTAAGAATTTAAGCTTAAACATCTGCGCTTAATCCGGCGCATAAATGGAGAGATAGTTATGAAAATAGCGCGATTTATCGATACTGACGGCCATGAAAGGTATGGCAGTATTCTTGATAACCTTGGGAAAGAAGCGGAGCTTCTCGAGGGGAGTATATTCTCCGGTTGTCGGTTGAGCGGGAAAAAAGTCGAGGTAAAGAATCTGCTTGCCCCCGTCTTTCCCGCGAATATTATTGCTGTAGGGCTCAATTACAGTGATCATGCAAGGGAATCCGGATCGGAAACGCCGGACACCCCTCAGCTCTTCATCAAAGCAACCACGTCGCTTCTTAATCCGGAAGATCCCATTGTTCTGCCGGATCCCGCTCCCGATGAGGTGGATTACGAGGCAGAGCTCGCCGTAATAATCGGCCGTAAGGCAAAAGACCTGAGAGCAGAAGAGATCCGGGATTACATTTTGGGATTCACGTGCGGGAACGATGTTTCCGCTCGAGACTGTCAGCTAAGGCTGGATAAGCAGTGGGCGCGGGGAAAGAGCTTCGATACTTTCTGCCCGTTGGGCCCCTGGATCGTGACAACCGACGAGCTCGATCCCGCGGATCTTGCAATAAAGTCAGTCCTTAACGGACAGGTCCGCCAGGATTCCCGGACTTCCCAAATGGTTTTCAACCCGTTCGAGCTTGCAAGCTATATAAGCCGGCAATTTACTCTCTTGCCCGGAACTGTGATCATGACCGGTACCCCTCCGGGTGTGGGCTTTGCCTCAAAGCCCCCCAGATTCCTCCGGCCGGAGGATGAAATCGTTATTGAGATAGAAGGCATCGGAAGCCTCAGGAATAGTGTCCGGTCTGCACAGCCGTAGCCGATCCTGCACTGAAATCTGCTTCTCAGATCGTGAAGATACTGCCGTAGCAGTTTTCCAGGGTCTCCCTATATAATTCGCGGTAGCGCTTCACAGCCGGGGGAAGATAGTCCAGAATGTCCTGGGCGGTTATTCCGTCCTCGCCCTTGTCATCGGACGCCAGATCGCCTGCCAATCCATGAAGGAATACGCCTGTTTTTATCGCCTCTTCTACAGGCAGTCCCTGTCCCAACATGGCGGCGATAGTGCCGGTCAGGACATCGCCCGAACCGGCTGTAGCCATTCCGGAATTACCGCTCATATTGATCCAAAGTCTTCCTCTTGGAGAAGCTATAAGGGAATGGGCGCCTTTCAGGACGATAAAGCAGCCGAGTTCTTTCGCGGCAGTTATGGTTGTCTGAACTCTGTCACCTTCCACATCCTTTATTGTTTTGCCGGTTAATTGAGCCATTTCTCCCGGATGCGGTGTAAGGATGGTGGGCGATGACCTCTGCTTCAATATTTCTCTGTTAGACGCGGCAGCGTAAAGGCCGTCCCCATCTATAATAAGGGGTTTTCCCACAGCCTCTATCATATGCCTGACCAGATCCTGAGTATCGGGATTCCGCGAAACACCCGGACCGAGAACGACCATATCCACCTTTTTACTGAGCTCGATCAATCCGTCCAGGTTTCCGGAAGAAAGGCTGCCGGAAGAGGTTTCGCTCTGCGGAACAAAGACTATTTCGTTTCCCTTAGCTGCAATACCGGGAATCATAGAGGCGGGGGCGGCAAGGCGGGAGTATCCCCCCCCGGCTTTTAAGAAAGAATAGGCGCTGAAGTAAGGCGCGCCGTAGTAGGTTGATGCCCCGGCGACGGTAAGAAGGTCTCCCAGCTTGCCTTTATGGGCATTCGGATCTCTTGCCGGAAGAGGCACGGGTTGATTGATCTCGTATGTGAGTTCGTCGTTCTTTGTTAGTGCAGGGGGAAAGGATATGTGGGTGAGATAGAGCCTTCCGCCAAGGGAAAAACCCGGAAACAGGAGATTCCCCAGCTTGGGAAGACCGAAGGTTATAGTACAATCCGCTCTGACGGCGTGTCCCATAATCCCTCCATTGTCGCCGTTGACTCCGGAAGGGATGTCTATGCTGAATACCTTTTTTCCGCTCTCGTTGATTAGACCGATAATTTCTCCGTAAATTCCCTTCACTTCCCGGGCCAGTCCGGTGCCGAAGATAGCATCGACTATACAGTCGCATTCAGACAGGCCGGCTTTGAACGTTTTCAGATCGTCAATCCGCTTGATCGATAAGGGGATTTTTTGAGCTATCTCCAGGTTCAGGCGGCCGGTACCTTGAAATTTCGCTTCATCACCAGGGAGATAAACCGTTGCCAGACCTCCCATGGAGTGGAGCTTTCTTGCCACAACAAGACCGTCTCCGCCGTTGTTGCCTGAACCACAGATTACGGCGAAACGCAGGCCCCTTATACCGATTTCCCTGTGAATGACAAGATAGGCGGCGTGGCCGGCATTTTCCATCAGCAGCTCGGATCGAATGCCATAATGCTCCACCGCCTTCCTGTCCATCTTTCTCATGCTGTCCACAGTACATACTTTCATACTTCACTCCGTGGGATTATTTTCGCCGCCATCAGTTTGTGCCCGGACGAGTAGTAAATTTCCTGATTTATAATCGGTCCCGCCGCCGCATGACCTTCGAGCGGTTCGGAGAACCGGACTACTTCTTCGACGTCGAGGGATCCGGGATCCAGGCGATAGACGCAGAGCTGCGTGAGTCCGTAGATTTTCCCATCGGGACCGATCTGAAGCCCGTTGTCAACAGGGTCGCCGGCCGGGGGTGTTATAAGCTCGGAAAACACCCGCAGGATAGGATCGAAGACGAAGATCTTCGGGCCGTCCTCCCCGCAAAGAGTCCCGTACAGGCGGCCGTCGGGTCCCGTAACGAGAGCGTTGAACACAACCGCCTTGATATCGAGTGTGCCCTCCCAGACCTTCTTCTCAGTTTTGAAGTCAAACAGGAAGAGGAAGGCCTGCTTGGTCTTCGGCAGTGTGCCGCTGCCTCCGTTAATATTCGTACCGACTGCGATTAAATCCTGCGATTCGAGGTAGGCGAGAGTATAGCAGCTGGAGTCTCCGACAATGCGGTAAAATGCCTTTTTGCGTCCGGTAGCGGGATCGTAATAGGACAGTGCGCCTCCCCACCTTCCATAGTCGGGGATGGAAGCCAGCCAGACCTTGCCTCCCGGACCTGCCAGGGTCGATCTCGGTCGGAAGGAGATATTGTCGATGCGGCCGATATCAAGCGGGTTGCTGCCGGGTTCTGTACCGAAATGATAGTCCTGGGATGGATCGTAGACAGAAACCCTGGCGCCAGGGTAGGAACAGATGTAAATCATGCCGTCCAGATTGGCCATGGAATAGGCCTCTCCTGCAGCGATGGAGCAAATGCCGAGGTCCGTGAGCTCTCCGGTCTTAGGGTTGCAGCGGAACAGGTGTTCAGGAAGCACGCTGGATCCGTAGACGCATCCGTCGGGTCCGCC
>CBDUZM010000312.1:0-4589 GCA_965371685.1 uncultured Spirochaetaceae bacterium
GGAGAGCTCCTTTGAACCGGACCCGGACCTCATTTTAAAACAGATCAAAAGGGATAAACCGAAGATTATCTGGGTCTGTAATCCGAACAACCCGACCGGAGTATTACTCAACTCAAGCCTTGTAGAGACAATGCTCATCGAGAGCTCTGTGTACGGCGGCATTGTAGTAGTGGATGAGGCATATATCAACTTCGTAGAGACCGGTTCGAATTCCATCCCCCTGCTTGATACAGGAAATCTTATCCTTGTCAGGTCCATGACAAAGGACTTCGGAATACCGGGAATAAGACTCGGTTACCTCGCAGCCAGGCGGGATATTATCGCACACATTCATCACGTTCAGCCCACGTGGAGCATCAACAGCCCTGCCCAGACAGCGGGCATCGCTGTGCTGAACAACTTATCCTATTACCGGAAGACCTGGAAAAAATTACGCCGGCTTACAGAGGAGCTTATGGATGGAATCAAGTCTCTCGGTTTACGCGTTTTTCCCACCAGCAGCAACTATTTTCTCATCCAGACCTGTCCCGATCGGGATGTCGTTGAGAAGCTGAAGCTCATGAAGATCGCCGTCCGCAGCTGCGATTCATTCGGTCTTCCCGGATATATCCGGATCGGCACTCGCCTTAAAGATGAGAATAAGCGGCTTCTGTCAGCTCTTGAAGAAATTTTTTAGGAAATAAGGAAGGCCATAAATGGGAAGATTAATCTTTATTCTGGGGGGCATAAAAAGCGGCAAGAGCCTGTTTTCCGAGAGGCTCGCGGCAGAGCTGGCAGAAAAACAGGAAAGCAAGGTCATCTATCTCGCCACGGCCCAGGTTTGCGATGAAGAGATGAGTGTGCGGATAAAAAAGCATAAGGCCCGGCGTCCGGAAGGATGGCAAACAATCGAAGAACCTCTTCATCCTGAGGAGGTTATTTCTTCCCCGCGTGTTACAGATGCTGTTGTTCTCTTAGACTGTTTAAACCTTTATATGTCCAACCTATTATTCGAGTATGGAGCAGATAAAGATGATTCAGATAGATTTATGGTCATGAAAAACGTCTTGACGAGAATTGACGATCTTGCTTCCTCTATAAATAAGTGTGAAGGAACCGTTATTATTGTTTCCAACGAAGTTGGGATGAGCCTCGTTTCACCTAACCGGCTCGGCAGGCTGTTTCAGGAACTCACAGGAACGGCTCATCAGATTATTGCACACCTGGCGGATGAGGTGTATTTTGTTACAGCGGGACTCCCGCAAAAGCTCAAAGGTGGAAAAAATGAATAAATTAAAAGAAACTCTTGACAGAATTCAAGCTCCGGATCAGGGCGCGATGGAAACGGCCCGGAAAAAGCAGGATACCCTTACAAAACCCAGGGGAAGCCTGGGTAAGCTCGAGGAGCTCTCCATACAAATGGCGGGGATCATGCGGCGGCCGGATCCGTTGATAAAAGATAAAGTAATTATCACCTTTGCGGGCGACCACGGGGTGGTGGAAGAGAAAGTCAATCTCTATCCGCAGGAAGTAACGGCCCAGATGGTTCTCAATTTCTTAAACGGCGGCGCCGGTATAAACGTTATTGCCGACCACGTAGGGGCCAGGGTGGTTATCGTAGACATGGGTGTGGCTTCCGACTATCCCAAACCTTCTACGCTTGTCGATAGGGCAATCCGCAAAGGAACCGACAATATGGCACATGGTCCTGCAATGACCGGGAAAGAAGCAGTTCAAGCATTGACCGCGGGCATTGAAGTAGCTGAAAACGAAATCCAATGTGGAATGGACATTTTGGGTATAGGGGAAATGGGAATAGGAAATACAACTGCTTCGAGCGCCATCACGGCTGTCATAACCGGCCTACCCGCCTATGAAGTAACAGGGAAAGGGACCGGATTGAACAATAGCCAGGTCGCTCATAAGGCAGAGGTAATCGAGAAATCTATCGGGTTGAACAAACCCGATCCTTCTGATCCTATCGATGTACTCTGCAAGGTCGGAGGGTTTGAAATTGGAGGGATGGCGGGAGCAATCCTGGGCGCCGCCGCCCACGGAATACCCCTGATCGTTGACGGTTTTATTGCCACTGCCGCCGCCCTCATCGCGGTGGAGCTCTGCCCTGTAGTTAAACAATACCTTATAGCCGGTCATAAATCTACAGAAAAGGGGCATATCCGGGCTCTGGAATACCTCGGCCTCGATCCCCTGCTTCACCTGGAAATGAGATTGGGTGAGGGAACCGGGGCCGCCCTGGCAATGTCGATCGTAGAGGCATCGGTTCGCATATTGAACGAGATGGCCACCTTTCAGGAGGCGGGAGTTTCCGAAGCTTCGAAAAAATCATGAAAGTGATCTATGCCCTGAGATTTCTAACGGTTCTGCCCATACCCTGGAAAAGGGATGAAAACCTCAAACAAGTGGCCCGCTCCTCGGCGTTCTTCCCCTTCGTCGGCCTGATTCTCGGCGGGCTCTTATGCCTGATTCACCTGCTTTCCTCTTTCCTGTGGAGCGCTGCAGCGGTCAACGCTATTATCTTGATCGTCTGGATTCTTTTTACCGGGGGCCTTCATTTGGACGGCCTTGCCGACACGGCGGATGGAATTCTGGGTGGCTCGAACCGTGAAAAACGGCTTGAGATCATGAAAGATTCCCGTATTGGGAGTTTCGGCGCCATTGCTTTGATTGGCATTATTCTTTTGAAATTCGTTTTCCTTCTGGAGATTGAGCCTCACTCAATGGGAAGCGCTCTCATAATGGCGCCAGTGACCGGCAGATGGATTCTCGTCCTTTTCATCTTCCTCTTTCCGACAGCCAGGAAGGAGGGTATGGCGTTTTTTTTCAAGCAGCACATTCGTGTTCAGGAATTTCTGATTGCTCTAATTACCATTCTCGCAGCCTGTGTCCTTGTTTATTTATATTACGGGTTTTGGGGCCCGCTGATAATCCTGGTCTCTACATGTCTTTCTGTTATACCCGCGCTGATCCTGAAATCCGCCCTGGGAGGTTTGACAGGCGACACCTACGGCGCTCTCTGTGAAATGAGTGAGCTCTTCGTTCTCGTTTTGGTAAGCCTCGACTTGCCCAAACTACTACTATAACAGGGGGATCGCGATGCGTTTGCTTCTTGTCAGACACGGGGAATCAACCATGACCCGAACTTATACAGGAAGAAGGAGCGATCCGGAACTAAGCGAACAAGGAAAGGAGCAGGTTTCACGTCTCACCCGACACCTTTCTTCTGAACGAATCGAACGTATCTACTCGAGCCCCCTCAAACGGGCCTTACAAACAGCCGAAGCCCTGAGAGTATTGAGCCCTCGGCAAATAATCCTTCGCGAAGATTTGTCGGAGATGGACTTCGGCCTATGGGACGGTCTGACTCATGATCAGATCAGCAAGAAATACCCCACGGAGTACGCTGAATGGATAAATGATCCTGTGGGGAAAACCCCGATTAAGGGCGAGAGTATCGATCAGCTGTCACAGAGAGTTTTAAGAGCGTTCCATCAGATTACAAGAGACAATCCGGAAGATACGGTGGCTGTCATCTCCCACGGAGGTCCTATCCGGGTGCTGCTCTGCGAGCTGCTTGGAATGGATTTGAGCCGGATCTGGCAATTTCAGATCGATACAGCCTCTGTGACAACCCTTATATACTCCCCGGATTATCCTGCAATTCTAGTGAGCCTGAATACGGAGCTTTGACAGAACCGATGCTGATTGGTATAATACATATACCAGCAATATGGAAGGTGCTATTGGTAGATGAAACTGAAAATAAATACAGATATAGAGCTCTTCCAGGAACCACAGCTCAGGGATCTTTTTCAACAATCGCTTAAGGTATGGCGCGAAGTTCCTTTTCACGTTCAGGGTACCAACGAGTTCTTTGATTATCTCACAGGCTACGGCTGCCGTGTGGATGGAGAATTAGTTTATTTTCCGCAGCCGGTTATCGACAAGGTTCTGGCACGGATAGGTGAAGAGAAAAGAAAGTGGATTGATCAACACAGCAAAAAAAGCAAAACTCCTGAGCCGGAACTTCGTATGTTCACCCACGGGCAGGCGCTGCATATATGCGATATTGAGACAAATGCTATTCGCCCCGCTGCTGAAGAAGACCTTGTCAAGTGGTGCCATTTCGTCGACAACTTCGGCGATCTCGACAGAAGTCACCCGACATTTATCCCACAGGACGTACCCCGGAAGTCGGCGGATTTCCACGCTTTTGCCGCTATTATCTTGAACAGCAACAAGCCGCATCGCGTGTCGGTCTACTCGGTAAAAATGATTCCTTTTTTCATTGAGGCGTGCAAGATAGCCGCAGGTTCCCTGGAAGATGTCAAGAAGGATCCTGTATTCGCTGTCAAGTGCTGGATCAATTCACCGTTTATGCTTACCAGGGAAAATATCGATATCGCCATGGAAGCCCGCCGCCTGCTTGGCATACCTGTAACTTTTGGACAGATGCCGGTAGCGGGAGGCGCCGGACCGGTCACTGTCGCGGGCAGTCTCGTGCAAAATACCGCCGAATCGCTGGCCATCTGTGCAATGAGCTTAGCCATAGATAACAAGATACATCCTGTCAAATCGACCTCGGCTGTTAT
>CBDUZM010000313.1:0-4588 GCA_965371685.1 uncultured Spirochaetaceae bacterium
GTGAGTATCTTTGTCTTTCTCGAATCAGTCATACACCCACTTTCAATCCATCGTAAGCCACGGTTACATGAAAGGAGCTTTTATTGAATCTGTCCTGTATCTCAAAATGGGTTAATCCCTGGTGAGGGTTGAAATGACTTGCATAAATATCAGTCTTATTATCGATAAATTCTATCTCCGTCATTCTCTCGAGCATTTTCAGGAAGCTTTCAATGTCGAGATGACCGTCCGGAAACTCACCTCGATCTGTTCTTCCGCCAAAAGTGCAATCCATGATGAGAATGTCCGTATTTCTCCCCTTTAAGTAATTCCACGTCTCATCCAGGTAATACCCGGTATCCAGCGCGTAGAGCAATTTCTTTCCATCAGGCATTTTTATGAGATAATTGATGGATTTCTCGATGCCTGCCCACGCCGTATGATTGCCTTTCACGGTTTCAACAACAAGCTCCCCTATACTGTATTCTTTATAATACTCCAGCCCCCTGATAGGAAACTCTCTTTCGAATTTCTTCTCCTCATCCGACACGGACATGGTGTCAAGAAACTTCATCATGAATTCCTTTGCCGGTTCGCTCATATAGATATTGAGCGGTTTATCATTCGTGACTTCAGACATCGTCTTGTCGGTAATCCCGGTAACTGCGAAGTGATCGCAGTGGGTATGGGTAATTAGAAGGTGTTCGACATCGTACATGTCCATGCTGTGCTTTATCGCCTGCCAGTAGTTATCGTGTGAGATATCGATCTGGCAGTGCTTTCCCACTCTCAAGGCAGAACGGGTTTTTACCTCTATCCCGCCTCTCTCTCTAACTCCGTTACAATCATCGCACCGACAGTAAGCCGCAGGTATTCCCTCGGAGGCCCCTGTGCCAAGAAATGTTATTTTCATGCCGCTACACTACCCCTTTCTTCAACAATGTTTCAAGAGATTGCCGCAGCATCAAAAACCTCTAATAATATCTCCCGATAGATTCTTCACGATTTCTACAGCCCATTTCACAGCATTCTGATAATCGCTAAAAGAAGCAAAGCCATAGTGGGAATGGATGTATCTGGCCGGTATACCTATAATGATAACAGGAACGCCGCTGTCATTAAGGTGGATCGCCCCTGCATTGGTTCCCCCGGAGCGCCGCACAGCTTCCTGAAAGGGTAATCCATTTTTCTCTGCTATTTTCTTTACAAACTGAATGAACCGGGGGTTTCCTATCATCGAGCTGTCCCGGTGGCGTATTTGCGGGCCTCTGTGAAGCACGGACTGTGCCTCGCCTTCATCTATCCAGCCGTCATCCGCCGGCGTTCCCTCAAAGACGATTGCAGCATCGGGCGCTATCCTGTTTGCAGTGACCCTGGCGCCCCTTAGACCCACCTCCTCCTGTGCGCTTATCGAACCCACAGGTATTACGTGCAGTTTTTCCTCTTTCAGGCGAAAAAGAGCCTCCACAACTGCGGCGCACCCCAGCCTGTTGTCAAAAGCTTTACCCATCAGAACACCGTTGCCTGAATTATAGGAGAAGTCGACATCAGGTATTACCGGCGCCCCGACATCAATTTGAAACTGCTCATTCACCTCTTCCCGGGAGCTCGCGCCAACGTCGAGCAGCATGTTCTCTATGGAGACAAGGGTTTCTTTCTCTTTTACCGACATGAAATGCGGCGGCTTTGTCGCGATAACGCCAAATGCATACCCGCCATCTCTCTTCCTTATTTTGAAACGGTGGGCGGGCACATTCTGGCTGAACCAACCTCCGGAAGGGACAATTTTAATTAAACCGTTGGACCTGACGGACTGAATCATGAAACCGATCTCATCTGAATGGGCATCGATCATAATAACAGGCCTTTCATTGCCTTCAGGCTTTTCAGCACCATCTAAAAAAAGGTAGAGATTTCGCAGGCTGTCTTCCTCTGTCTTCAGGCTGCTTCCGACGGATTTCCTGATAACTTCGAGCACTTCATCTTCGAAGCCCGAAATGCCTCCGGCATTGGACAGCTTCTCGATTAACAATAAAGAATCAATGTTCATAGACGGCAGGATAGCACCGTCCGGCAGACCTGAGCAAGGGTATGAAAAAGAAAAATACTTGACTTAAATGTCCTACTTTCTTTATAGTTTAAAACACTATGAGTTTTATTTTTGATCTTATCGCTCGGGTAGAAAAAGAGGACTACGTCTATATACAGACCCCCGATTATCCGGACCACGACGCCGTAGCTTCCGCATACGCCCTTCAGAAGCTGCTGAAGTCCAGGGGAATTACCGGTTATCTGGTATATGAAGGAGAAATCCGGAACGACTCCCTGCGCCGGATGATCGAACACCTATCCATAAAAATCAGGTCGGCGAAAAAGGAACCTCTCAGGACGTTCGACAAAATAATCATTGTTGCCGGCCGTAATGGAAGCAAAAACGTGACAGATCTTACAGGCGACGAGATCGCCGTAATCGACCACCATGAAGGAAGCAGCCGGGAAGACATCCTGTTGAGCGACATACATCCCAATTACGGCGCCTGCGCATCAATCATTTTTTCCTACTATGAAAACCTTGGGATAGAACCTGCTGAAAACGTTGCCACAGCGCTGATTATCGGCCTCTTATCAAAGACTGTCCTTATGACCAAAGGCGTGGATGAGGCGGATATGCGAACCTACAACAGCCTCTACAATAAATCGGATGTCCGCCTGGTAAATTCGATTTTGAAGAGTAAGATCCAGAAGAAAGATCTCAGCTTCTACAGAGAAGCCATCGACAGAGTCAGAATACAGGACCGGTTGGCTTTCTGCTACTTTCCCGAAGGCTGCAATGAAAATCTGCTGGGAGTTATTGGTGATTTCTTTCTCTCGCTGAGCGAGGTCGATTTTGTCTTTCTATGTGCCAAGAACAACGGTAAGATCAACTTCGCCCTCCGCAGCGAGGATGACAAGTGGGATGCTGCCGACATTATCCGGAAAATACTGGATGGAACGGGTTACGGCGGCGGCCACAGCGACATAGCCGGAGGTATTATGAACGATCCCTCCAACTTCGATGAGAAAAGTTTATTGAAGAGAATTCTCCAGCTGCTCAAAGAGGCCAGCAGCAGAAAAAAATGAAACGAAAATACATCGGGGCACTTGACCAGGGCACTGCAAGTACCCGTTTTTTTATATTTTCCAAAGAGGGACAAATAATCTCCTCTCATCAAATCGAGCATACACAGATCTATCCCCGTCCGGGTTGGGTCGAGCACGATCCTGCAGCACTCTGGGAAAACACCTGCAGGGTCATCGAAGCTGCTCTGAGCAAGGCGAAAATACGCACAGGGGAAATCGATTCCGTGGGCATCACCAACCAGAGAGAAACCACCCTGGTCTGGGACAGGCGTACCGGCAGGCCCTTCTGCAACGCGTTAGTCTGGCAGGATACCCGGACACAAGATCTGTGCGATCTCTGGTCTAAAGAGGCAGGGATCGATCGTTTTAGGGAAAAAACCGGACTTCCCGTTTCCACTTATTTTTCGGCATCCAAGCTCGTGTGGCTTATGGCAAATATCCCGGATTTTAAAAAGGCGGCGGAAATGGGTGAAGCCTGCTTCGGTACCGTCGACAGCTGGATTGTCTGGTGGCTGACGGGCGGACCCAATGGAGGAAGCCACGTTACGGATGTAACGAACGCCAGCCGCACGCTGCTTTTCAACCTGAAGGAGCTCACCTGGGACGAAGAGCTATTGGAATTTTTCGGTATCCCGCCGCAAATCCTTCCTGAAGTGAAACCCTCTGTCAATCCCGATACTTTCGGCATTACATCGAAGGACGGCCCTCTTGGGGAGAAGATTCCCATTACCGGTATTTTGGGTGACCAGCAGGCAGCCTTATTCGGCCAGACCTGTTTTCAGAGAGGAGAAACCAAGAACACCTACGGCACCGGATGCTTCATGCTGACCAATACCGGGGAAGATCCTATCCCCTCTCGATGCGGTCTGATTACTACGGTGGGTTATAAAATCGGAAATAATTCCGCCGTCTATGCCCTGGAGGGTTCGGTCGCCATAGCCGGCGCTCTCGTCCAATGGCTCAGAAACAATCTCGGTATAATCAAGGAGTCGCCGGAAATAGAAAAGCTGGCAGCCGAAGTGCCCGACAACGGCGGTGTCTACTGTGTTCCTGCTTTCTCCGGATTGTTTGCTCCCCATTGGGAGAGCAGCGCACGCGGCATTATCGCGGGAATAACTCATTCCACAAACCGCGGACATCTCGCAAGAGCGGTTCTGGAAGCTACGGCTTTTCAGACGAGGGAGATCTTCGATGCAATGCAGCAGGATACAGGCATACCGATTTCGGTTCTCAAGGTAGACGGCGGAATGGTCGTCAATGATCTTCTCATGCAGTTTCAGGCGGACATCCTGGGGATTCCGGTCCTTTGCTCCGCCATAACCGAAACTACGGCTCTCGGAGCATGCTATGCCGCAGGACTCGGGACATCCTACTGGGGAAGCCTCGATGAGATTAAACAAAATTGGCGAAGCTGTAAAAGCTGGGAATGCAAAATGCCGCGAGAGAGAAGCGAAGAGATGCTTCGCTACTGGCGTAAGGCTGTAAGCCG
>CBDUZM010000314.1:0-4577 GCA_965371685.1 uncultured Spirochaetaceae bacterium
CCATTCACTATCTCCGTGCTAAACGTTTCCTCAGCGCTCTTCAGCTCTAGCCGCTGATACATCTGGTCTTTCTTCTGCTCTTGGGTTACAATCATTGTGGGTTCCTCCTTTGATCAATCTGCTGGAGCTTTTCACTGTGCCCCAGCTTTATCATATGTAGGAACCCAATTTTGTCATCCCCTCTAGGGACTAACCGGAAATACACCCGGATCGGAATTCAGTAGTTTTCTCCTGAACTTAAGTTTATTCTACATCATTGTATCGAAAAGAGTAAATAAGGAAGGAATCTATGGATTCAAAGCAATATAACATTGCTATCAGAGTAGTTATATAGAAAACTCATTAATTTTACTCTTCCCAACCCAGTTTCCACTTGTGAAGCTCCGAAATATTACCGAGCCCTTCCTTCCGGCAGAACTCCGCGATCCCTTCTAACACCTTAACCATCGTGTCCGGATCAACGAAGTTGGCTGTTCCGATCTGGACGGCGGAAGCTCCCGCCAGGAGGTACTGCAGGGCATCGCAGGCGCTCATAATTCCGCCGATTCCGATTACCGGAATACGGACTGCCTGGCTGACCCGGTAGGTCATGGCAACTCCTACCGGACGGATGGCGGGTCCTGAAAGACCTCCGGTTTTAGCAGGGAGCACGGGCCGTTTTTCTTCCACATCGACAACCATTCCCAGTAGAGTATTGATGCAGGAAATTCCGTCGGCGCCTCCGGTTTCTGCGGCCAGGGCGAGAGGTGCGATGTCTGTTACATTGGGAGTGAGCTTCACTATGAGAGGTTTTTCAGTAAGGTCCCTCAGGCGGGCGGTAAGCTTTTCAACCATACCGGGATCGGTACCGAAAGCGAGGCATCCTTCCTTAACATTTGGGCATGAAAGATTGATTTCATAACCCCACAGCCGCCCATCTTTTTCGAGGAGCTCCAATACTTTCAGATACTCCTCTTCAGTTGAACCTGCAATGTTGGCGACAACAGGGCACGGAAGGCTGGTCAAATAGGGCAGCTTTTCCCGTATAAAGGCCGTCACACCCACGTTGGCAAGTCCGATGGAATTCAACAATCCCGCCGGAGTCTCCACAATCCTGGGAATATCATTCCCCGCCTTCGCCTCCAGTGTGACTGCTTTCGTGTAGAGGGCGCCTAACCTGTGTATATCAACCAGCTCCTTATATTCTGATCCGTAGCCGAAGGTCCCCGAAGCGGCGCCGACGGGATTGGGAAGGAAGCTGTTTCCGATGGGAACTCTCAGATCCATAGCATTTTCCAGTTTATTCCCACAGTATCTCAGCGCTGTCGAAGACAGGCCCCTCCAGGCAAACACGGGCATAACCGGGACTCTTTACCGTCTTGATTACGCATCCCATACAGGCGCCCATGGCGCATCCCATAATCTGCTCCATGGAAACCCAGCAGCGTATATTCCTGTCGCGGGCATAACCGGCGGCGGCTTTCAGCATAGGGATCGGACCGCAGGCGTACAGCTCTGTTTTAGAGGGATCCGGGTCGATTAGCTGCTCCAGGCAGTCGATGACGGTTCCCTTGAAACCCACACTTCCATCGTCCGTGCAGATGATGGGGTCAGTCACTCTCGGTTCCCCTTGCCCTTTCTGTTCTTCCTGCAGTTCCCGTTGAGAGGGCAGATCGTCCGCCGTTCTGCAGCCGAAGATAAAACGCATGTTTCGGTACTTATTTCTGAAAGTCCGGGCGAGATAGAGCATTGGTCCCAAACCTATACCGCCGGCGAGCAGGATCGGCTCTCTTTCCGGATCGGGCGCCGGGAATGTGTTTCCCAAAGGGCCGATAATATCGAGGCTTTCACCCTCACGCATCCGCGAAAGCATATCCGTTGCGATCCCTCGCTGCTTAAATATGATTGAAGCGCTCATTTCAACTGGCGAGAATCCGGAGAACGCAAAAGGCCGCCTCAACAGGGGCACAGGTTTATCTGAGACTCGAATTGTAAGGAACTGCCCCGGACCCGGCGCCTGGATAGGGTCCCATTCAAAAGTCATCTGAGAGAACCGACTTTCGAGGGGCATATTGACGAGGATCTTTGCAAACACTCGCTGCATACGACGGTTGTCAGTTTGAGCCATTACACACCCGCTGCATACGGGTACTATTCTGTATAAACTAATACACTGTCAAGGGAGAGAGGAACCTCTTTACCGCTGATTAATCGAACAACGAAAGAAGAGGCTTCCGGGGATTCCGCCTGCCTGGTTAAGGTAATGGGACCTCCGGGAGTAGACAGTGTTATTAATTGCGGGGTTACTTTAAGGTTTATATCTGTAAGGGCTTCCGCGGTTTCTTCGGTCTCCGGAAGAGCTGTTATATTCAGACTCTGCTCCTCCAGGTTGATGCGGAAGTATCCCGATTTGGAAAGGCCAATTTCGACGGCAACCTCGGTCTTCATCGGCGTAACGATTTGCAGCTCTGAAGATGCAGGGAGCTCCAGTTTCCCTGAACGAACATGCGCTTCTCCCTCTATGGTAACAGGATTCTCCGGAATGAACCTTCCTCCGTCAAATCCGTTCGCGTAAACGAGCCTGGCGCCGTATTTCTGTTTCATCCGGCTGAAGAAGAGATTTGTGTCTGGGGAGGGCTCTCCCTCGCTGTTTCGGTAATAGACACCGATCTCATCGAGTATCCCATTGAATCCGCCCTCGCCTCCTATCCGGGTTGTTCCATCTGTGTTGAACCCATCGAGCGGTATATCGAATTGAAGACGCTTGTATTCGATCCCATCCAAATACCAGACCAGCTCGAAAGATTGAGCGTCCGCTGACGGGAACAGAGAAAGGGTCAGGAGGTATCTCTTCCCGGTATCGAGGGGACGTATTCCCGACGGGTTTTGAATTTCCAGGGATTGGAGATTCATCAGGGCAGCAGGAGTAAAGTCGCCGTTCTCTTCATTAAGATACAGCTCCAGGCTGAAGTCGTTTTCTCCCGATACTTCCGGTACTTCTGACACTATCCGGATGAAGCGTGCGTTTTCGTTCAGCGATTCAAGGATAAGACCCAGGGAAAGGCTGAAGGGTTGGAGCCTGCCGTCTTCCACCGGAAGGATGAACCTCGGGATAAGAAATCCGGAAGAATTGGCAATTCGGTATCCCAGATTGCCCTCTCGAGCTACCGGTTCCAGAATTCCCTGTTCTTCAGCATCTATTCTGCCTTTTTCATTATTCGGTATGAACATGCCTGAGTCAGCCAGGGTGCCGTTCAGGTGAAGGAGGCTGAAATATCTTTCCCGCGGTCCCAGGTCGTTGTCGGACTTGGCGCTGGATGAAACATAGAGCTCCATATCCATTAGGGTTGAAGAGATGAAATCGTAATCGATATCCGAAGGCGGGAGAACGGGAAACAGCTCCACAGTCAGAGAATAGATTCCCTCCTCTTCAGGGGCTGACCAATATATCCTGTCCAGTCCGTCCTTCAGACGCCCGTTTGCCAGAACGATCTGATTCTGCTTCCAGCGTATGTAGGGATCGGAGTTTTCCGGCGCTTCCACATTGGCGATCAGAAGGACTTTTGCCCCGGGAAAAATTACCGGCAGGGAAGCCTCAACACCCTGTACGGCATACACGCCTTCGACGTAGAAGAATAAGAGCCTGCGTTCGACCAGGATTGTGTCCAGACCGTACAGGATAAACTCAATCTCGTATAGGCCTGTCTCCAGATTGAGATTTTCGAGTTCCAGGCTGGGTTCCTCCTCCGCTATCTCGTCATTGTCCATGCTCAAACCGGCAATCTTTTCTCCGTCTGATGAATAGAGGTTGATGTCCAGGCTGGAAGGCGGTTCATTATTTTCAGGCGTATTGATGTTGAAAAAGACGGGTTCGCCCTTCTGCAGTGTGCTCCCGTTGGAAAGCGAGAGAATTTCCAGGGTGTGTGATTCTTCATCGCCCGGGCCAAAGAAATAACCGCCGCAGGAGACTATAAGGGATAGAAGAATAATAAGTAATAGAATTCCTGAAATCTTCATCCTTTTTTAATAATACCACAATATATAAGTAAAAAAAACCCCAAAAACAGAATAAAATGCATTAATTAAACAGAATAAAATATTTAATTTATTTTATATTTACTTTAAATAAACGTATTTATTTGTTGAATATATTTAAAATATATGTTAAATTATTGATATAGGAGAGAGGTTATGAAATTGGGAACGCGACAGAGAGATGAACGGAAGCTTCTGCAGGAGTGTCCCGTTTGCGGTAATGTATTGAAAGTCAAGGTGCTGCAGTGCCCCGCCTGCCAGACCAGGATTGAGGGGAACTTCGATCCGCCCCATTCGCGGATTTTTTATCTCTCCCATAAGGAGCTTGAGTTTGTCGAGTTATTTATACGGCTCAGGGGGAATATCAAAGAGGTGGAAAAGTCATTGGGCATTTCTTATCCCACGGTCAGAGGAATGCTGGATAGGGTCATCGAGAAGATGGGCTATCCTGTCAGGCCTGATATGGACGACAAGAAACGTGCGGATATAATCGCACGTCTTGAAAAGGGGGAAATCAATGCTGAAAAGGCTGCGGCCATGCTGAAGTCAGAAAGTGACGATGA
>CBDUZM010000315.1:0-4571 GCA_965371685.1 uncultured Spirochaetaceae bacterium
CTCAAAGATCCACAGATGGTGGAGCAAACTGGTCTGAGCAAGTCATTATCTATGATGGTACGCAGAAGAATAATCCCGAGTCCGTGCACACCGGGGCCCTTTGCCAGGTTTCCGATGGGACCGTCCTGGCAATATTTACAACGGTTGATGCAAAAAAACCGGAGGTCTATATTTTCAGCGATGAA
Source organism: uncultured Spirochaetaceae bacterium (assembly GCA_965371685.1). Lineage (GTDB taxonomy): Bacteria > Spirochaetota > Spirochaetia > SZUA-6 > CAZLRN01 > CBDUZM01. The sequence goes on from CBDUZM010000315.1 coordinate 186, forward strand.
GGAAGGAAACTCCACCAACAATTCTGCATTGCCAGAAGTAAAGATGGGGGCAAAAACTGGTCCACTCCCCGGACACACAAGCTTGCTGGAGCACCACGAAACATTTACATTGGGAGCAGGCCTTTCCTTCTATCCAACGGTGATTTGTTTGTCCCGGTGGAAACAACCGGTGAGCACGGCCAGCAAATTATTCTCGCCGCCATTTCATCCGATGGAGGCGAGACATTCCAGCCCGTAATCACTTGCGCCGAAGATAAAACAGGTAAATTCAGCTATGGAGATCCCAGATGCACACTGCTGCCCGACGGACGCATCGTTATGCTGATCTGGACTTTCCTGAACGCCACAGAAGAAACTATTGCAGTTCACCGGTGTGTCTCAATCGATAATGGGCGAAGCTGGGGACAGCCTCTCAGTACGCATGTGCAAAGCCAGATCATGACGCCGTTTGCAATGGATTCCAATCATTTGATCGCCGCCGGTAACGTTCGGACACCCCCCGCAGGGATACGGCTCTGGTTTTCGTCCGATAACGGTGAAACATGGAACACAGATTCACCCATACAAATGTGGGATGCCCAGGAGGAGAAGATGAAAGGAACCTTACTGAAGATAGAGGACATGTCTTCGAAAGGCGCCCCGAAAAAAATCTGGAATGCACTTCCTCGCTTTACCTTCGGAACTCCTGATCTTGTGCCATTGAAAAATAATATGATACTACTAACCTACTACGCTACTCTGCGTGGTATCACACATGTTCGTGCCTGTCGGTTCGAAATCAACAACAGCCTGATCGCAGGCGATACAGGCAGCTTAAAAAGGAATTTTAAACCATGCTGACAGCCGTAACCGGAGCTTCCGGCCATATCGGCGCCAATCTCGTGCGCGCTCTCCTGAAGCAAGGGAGAAGGGTTCGCGCCCTGGTTCACGAAGACAGGAAAGCCTTAGCGGGCCTCGATGTTGAATTGATTAAAGGGGATGTTTTTAACAGGCAATCTCTTATGGAACTTCTCGAAGGCGTTCAAACTGTGTTTCATCTTGCCTGCCGAATTTCTGTGATGGGTGACAGGCGGGGATTGGTGTACAAAACCAATGTCGAGGGAACGGAGACTGTGATCGAGGCATGCCTCGAACATAAGGTAAAACGCCTTATCCACTTCAGCTCGGTTGGTGCGTTTGCCAATAATCCGGGCAGGGAAATAACCGACGAGACATCGGAGCTGGCTCTGGGTAAAAACCACATCGCCTATGACAGGTCAAAGGCGGCTGCCCACCCGGTCATTCAAAATGGAATAAAGAAAGGTCTGGACGCGGTAATCGTTTGCCCCACCGCCGTTATAGGCCCGAACGATTTCAAGGTTTCACGGATGGGGGATGTTCTTCTCGACATCTATCACAACCGGCTGATAGCCCTTATAGACGGCGGATTCAACTGGGTGGATGTGCGGGACATCGTCGAGGGGGCCCTGGCTGCCGAGGAAAAAGGAAGAAGCGGGGAATGCTACATTCTTGCAGGCCATTGGGTGCATCTCTGTGAGTTGTCGGCTTTTATATCCCGTCTTACGGGAAATAAAACACCGGCTGCGGCGACGCCCGTCTGGCTCGCTCACCTTGCCTCTTATGGTAACCTGCTAATAACTAAATGGCGCCGGAAAACGCCCAAATTCACTCCTGAAGCCGTGAAACGCATTCGATCCCATCGTCTTGTATCTTATCAAAAAGCCGCGGCAGAGCTGGGATATAGCCCAAGACCTTTCGAAGAAACTGTCAGGGAAACGTTTGACTGGTTCAGAAAAGCCGGTATGCTGGATGACTGAAACGGCAGACTGCAAGGTTTGACCGCACCTTCCCGATCAGGAGAGGCTAATCGATATAAAAAGCGTACAGCCTCACCCTTTCGGAACCCCAGGTAGCATCGAACACGACCCGGACTCCCCTGATCGCACATCCAATATCTATCCTCACCATACGCTGGTAGTTACCCTTGATATCCTTGAATAATTCCCACTCGTTTCCTTTAAGGAAATATATTCGGAAATCCTTCACCATCTCCGAAGGTATATGGCTTAATTGGCCGTACTTCCCGTGACGGCTCATGGCTATGAAGCTGGAGAGGTCGCTGTCCAAAATCAAACTGAGTGCAGAGACCTGTTGTGGATCAGAAAACTCATATTCAATGCTGTCTCCGGCTTTTCCCTCCCAGGCGTGAAGATCGTCTCCGACAGGCCTGTTTATCCCGTCCCGTAAAGGCTCAGGGGCGCCGGTGGAGGCACGGAGATCGGCCTTACAGACTAACGAAGAAAATTCCTGCCTCAGCCACGGCAGGTAGCAGTCGTCCCGCAACAATTCCTGCTGGAGCTCTTCAAGATGCAGCTTGCCGGCCTCACGCGGTGTTATTCCATTCCTGACTGCAATGGCGGCGGCAGTGCCGATGGCCTGTCCCATTACAGCCCCCGTACCCATCACCCTGGTAGAGCTCATCGCCATGTGGGAAGCGCTTGCGCACCTGCCTGCAAACATCAAGTTGACGATGTTTCGGGAACAGAGACAGCGGTATGGAATCCCGTAGGGAGAAGGAGCGGAATGAAAAACGGTAGGCTTTTCTTTTGTGCGGAAACCGGCGGGATTGTGGTCGTCCATTGTCCAGCCGCCGTAAGCGGCGATGTCTTTGAAACGGCCTTCCGACTCGATGTCGTTCTGAGTGAGAACATGGTCACCCACATAGCGGCGGCTCTCCCGCTTGCCCGGCAGGAACTGCACCCAATCGAGAGCCCATGTCTCCGCGCCATGGTCACCATGGTTTTTAAGATGATCCCAGATTCCGAACACAATCTTGAGAAGCTCATCCCGTATCTTCTCGGTGTCGTGAATGGAATCCTGCTCCCCGCCAAGCTCTATCCACCAGTATCCCATCTCAAAATACCCATGGCTTCGATGAGGAAAATCGTCATCGCTTGTGTAAGTGTGAGCCCAGGGTAGCGGCTCGAAAGGCTGAGGCTCGCCGGTATCTATTGCTCCGAAAAGACATGTCATACCCATCGTCTTCTTATCTGCCGCTTCCGGAGCGAGGGATTCTCCGTATTCACTGCGAGCCTCTCTGCCGATGCGAAACTCCGCCCCCGTTAAAGGCGCCAGTATCCCGTCTCCGGAACAATCGGCACATATCTCGGCTTCGATCCTGTGGTAAGTTTCGGTTGTCATCTGCCATCCCGTTACCGATCCGATTCGATCCCCCTTCATCTCCGCGTCCAGGCAGGAGCAGTTTAAAAAGGATTCAAGGTTGGGCTCTAAAACGGCCTTCTCATAAAGGATGGTATCCCACAGGGAAAAGCTTTGCTGCGGATTGCGCCGCAGGTTTTCCAGCCGCAGCTCTTCCAATATTCCGGTCTCTCGAAGGTTGGGAATTTGATTGCTCCTGTCCGCCCCGCATATATGCATCCGGATCTCACTTGACGCGTTGCCACCAAACACCGGCCTGTCCTGGACAAGGGCGACACGTATCTTTTTCCTTGCCGCGATCAGGGCGGCGCAGAAACCGGCAATGCCTCCGCCGACAACGCACAAATCGAATTTATGGGTAAGCTCTTTCATATTCCCTCCTCCTTAACTCTACAGTTACTGAATATACGATATCCGGCGAGTTTAGATAAGGATAAAAATGGACCCTGTTTGAAAAAACTATTACCTTTTAGCATCAACTCATCATTGGAGCGGAAATGAAGGAAACACGAAAAGAAATTCCGGGCATGTTTGACGGTCCTATACTTAAAACACTTGCCACGCTGGCTATGCCTATTTTTGCCGGTATGATCTTCCAACTGGTCTATACCATTACCGACACAATTTGGATAAGCCGGATCGACCTGAATGATCCGTCTTACGTCGGCGGCACCGGTATGATATTTCCCATCATTTTCTTTGCCATAGCCATAGGAAACGGTATCCTCATCGGCACGAGCTCCCTCGTAGCCAGGGCAATCGGAAGACAGGATTATCAGTTGTTAGGTAAGACGGCAGAATCAGGATTAGCGATCGCTTTTTCCTTCTCCATTTTGATTCTAATTATGGGCTTCGGCTTCGGTGATAAACTGGTAGGTCTTTTGGGTGCATCAAATGACTATGCTGCACACGCCCTTGAGTACCTGTATTTTATCATACCCTCTGCCGTAATCATGTTACTGGGCAACGTCTTTTTCGGAATACTGCAGGGTGAAGGATTGATGAAAAAGGTCATGCAGGCCATGATTATCGGCACAGTCAGCAACATCATACTTGACCCTATCTTTATCTTTGTTCTGAACCTTGATGTTCGCGGAGCGGCTATAGCTACAGGCATTGCACAGACATTATCATTACTCTTCATAATCAGTGTATTTCTTCGAAAAA